>NZ_PQVS01000006.1:0-233091 GCF_002922995.1 Lelliottia sp. 7254-16 | reverse complement strand
GTAGCGGGCGAAATGCCGTAGTGACGGCAAAGAGAACGGATGTTCGCCCCGTCTTGCGAGGCGAACAGAACAAACTCGGTACGTAATGACATGGTATCTCTCGCATCCCAGGGCATAAGCGACTCCAAAAACGGGTTCGTATGCCTTAGTTGTAAGTGTCTACCATGTCCCCGAACAAGTGTTCATGATGTCCCCGGACCGTACAGGGAGAGGGTTAGGGTGAGGGCATCAGGTCGCACAATCTCACCCTCCCAACCCTAAACCGCACAAACCACCACGCGACAAATCCCCAACATTCACATTCATCCGTTATGATGGTTTCTGAAAAAATAATCACTTAACTCACAGTTCTCGAATCTCATGACGAAAAACTCTCAAGGGCTTAGCCCGGCACTTATTCTGCTCATGTCGGTGGCAACCGGCCTGGCGGTGGCAAGTAACTACTATGCACAACCGTTGCTCGACACCATCGCTCGGGCCTTTTCACTCTCGGCCAGTTCCGCTGGTTTCATCGTAACCGCCGCCCAGTTGGGCTATGCCGCCGGTCTGCTGTTCCTGGTGCCATTAGGCGATATGTTCGAACGCCGCAGGCTGATCGTCATCATGACGCTGCTGGCCGCCGGTGGTATGTTGATCACCGCTTCCAGCCAGTCTCTGGGAATGATGATTCTCGGCACGGCACTCACCGGATTGTTCTCGGTAGTGGCGCAGATCCTCGTCCCTCTGGCCGCCACGCTCGCGGCCCCGGAAAAACGCGGCAAAGTGGTGGGCACCATCATGAGCGGCCTGCTGCTGGGGATTTTACTGGCACGAACCGTGGCCGGACTGCTGGCCAGCCTCGGCGGCTGGCGCACCGTTTACTGGGTCGCCAGCGTATTAATGGTGGTGATGGCGTTTGCCCTGTGGCGCGGCCTGCCAAAAGTGAAGCAAGAAAACCATCTTAACTATCCTCAGCTTCTCGGCTCAGTTTTTAGCCTGTTCACGCAGGATAAACTCCTGCGTACTCGCGCCCTGCTGGGGTGTTTCACCTTTGCCAACTTCAGCATTTTGTGGACCTCGATGGCCTTTCTGCTGGCGTCGCCGCCGTTCAACTATTCCGAAGGGGTCATTGGCCTGTTTGGTCTGGCAGGTGCGGCCGGTGCGCTGGGCGCGCGTCCTGCCGGTGGTCTGGCGGATAAAGGCAAATCGCATCTGACAACTTCCGCCGGATTGGTTCTACTACTGCTTTCGTGGGCGGCTATCTGGTACGGGCATATCTCCGTGCTGTCGCTGATTGTCGGGATTCTGGTCCTCGACTTGACGGTTCAGGGCGTGCATATCACCAATCAGACCGTTATCTATCGCGTGAAACCCGAGGCGCGAAACCGCCTGACCGCAGGTTACATGACCAGCTACTTTATTGGCGGTGCGGCGGGTTCGCTGATCTCTGCATCGGCGTGGCAGCACGCGGGCTGGACCGGTGTGTGTGTGGTCGGTACGGTCGTCGCCGCCATTAACCTGCTGATCTGGTGGCGCGGATATCACCTTCAGGAAGCGATTCAGTAAGCTTTACATGATGATGGAGCTTCTTAGGGTGTTAAGGAGCTCCGCACTCTGTTAAGGTGAGCGTAATTATTTATCCCAGAAATTTTACTGTGGGTGACATATTAGATTACCGCATGAATAGTTCAGACCTGGTGGCTGCTCACGCCCCACTCAAATCGCCTACATTTTCGTCCTGTTTGAAACTTCATGCTGTTTCCTCCCGCCCGACCCCGTCTTTCATGGGCGTTAGCCCTCTCGTTTCTGTGCTCACCGGGTCACGGATTCACCCGGCACTTTCTGACAGTGATATCAGCTTGGCGGATATAACCGCACAAATAATTCATTTACATTATTTGTCACTGTCGTTACTATATCGACTGTAATTAATGAGGTCATACCCAAATGGATAGTTCGTTTACGCCCATTGAACAAATGCTTAAATTTCGCGCCAGTCGTTACGAGGACTTCCCGTATCAGGAAATCCTGTTAACCCGTCTGTGCATGCACATGCAGGGTAAGCTGCTGGATAACCGCAATAAAATGCTGAAAGCTCAAGGGATTAACGAGACGTTGTTTATGGCGTTGATTACGCTGGAGTCTCAGGAGGATCACAGCATTCAGCCTTCTGAATTGAGCTGCGCCCTGGGTTCATCCCGTACCAACGCGACCCGTATCGCCGATGAGCTGGAAAAACGCGGCTGGATTGAGCGCCGTGAAAGCGACAACGACCGTCGTTGCCTGCATCTGCAACTGACCGATAAAGGTCATGAATTCCTGCGTGGGGTGCTGCCACCTCAGCACAACTGTCTGCATCAGCTTTGGTCTGCCCTGAGTACGACCGAACGCGATCAGTTAGAGCACATCACTCGCAAGCTTCTCACCCGTCTGGATCAGATGGATGAAGATGGCGTCATTCTTGAGGCGCTGAGCTAACGCGACGACACGCTCAACCATCCAGATTAAAAAAGATAACGGACAGGCCAGCACGTAATACTGCTGGCCTTTCTGACAACAGGTCGGCTCAGCCGATGTGAAAATAAGAAGATCGTGGAGAACTACAATGAGCGCAAATGCGGAGAACACTCCCCCGCAGCAACCGGTCAACACTAAGAAAGGCAAACGTAAAAGCGCCCTTCTGCTGCTGACTTTGCTCTTTATTATTATTGCCGTGGCATATGGGATTTATTGGTTTTTAGTACTGCGTCATATTGAAGAAACCGATGACGCATACGTGGCAGGGAACCAGGTTCAGATTATGGCGCAAGTGTCGGGCAGCGTGACGAAAGTCTGGGCTGACAATACCGACTTTGTGCAAAAAGGGGATGTGCTGGTCACGCTTGATCCGACCGATGCGCAGCAGGCGTTTGAAAAAGCACAGACTGAGCTGGCCTCAAGCGTGCGTCAAACCCGCCAGTCGATGATCAACAGCAAGCAGTTGCAGGCGAGCATCGATGTGCAGAAAACCGCTCTGGCGCAGGCGCAAAGCGACCTTAACCGTCGTGTGCCGCTCGGCACCGCCAATCTGATTGGCCGTGAAGAATTGCAACACGCGCGTGACGCCGTGGCCAGCGCGCAAGCGCAGCTCGACGTGGCGATTCAACAGTACAACGCGAACCAGGCGATGATTCTGGGTACCAATCTGGAAGATCAGCCTGCCGTCAAACAAGCGGCAACCGAAGTCCGTAACGCATGGCTTGCCCTGCAACGTACTAAGATTGTTAGCCCGATGACCGGCTATGTTTCTCGTCGCTCCGTGCAGCCTGGCGCGCAAATTAGCCAGACTACACCGCTGATGGCAGTGGTACCGGCTAACAATCTGTGGGTGGATGCGAACTTCAAAGAGACGCAGCTGGCCCACATGCGTATCGGCCAGACCGCGACCATCGTCAGTGATATTTACGGTGACGACGTGAAGTACACCGGTAAAGTGGTCGGCCTGGATATGGGTACCGGCAGCGCGTTCTCCCTCCTGCCAGCGCAGAACGCCACCGGCAACTGGATCAAAGTGGTTCAGCGTCTTCCTGTGCGTATCGAACTGGACGGCAAACAGCTGACGGATCACCCACTGCGCATCGGTTTATCGACGCTGGTGACCGTGGACACTGCCGATCGTGAAGGCCAGATGCTGGCGAATCAGGTTCGTACCCACCCGGCTTATGAAAGTAATGCCCGTGAAATCAACCTTGATCCGGTCAATAAGCTGATTGACGACATCGTGAAAGCGAACGCCGGTTAATTCGAAGGTGAGCGGTATGCAACAGCAAAAACCGCTGGAGGGAGCGCAACTGGTCATTATGACCATTGCGTTGTCGCTGGCGACATTCATGCAGGTGCTGGACTCCACCATCGCAAACGTGGCGATCCCCACCATCGCCGGTAACCTTGGCTCATCGCTGAGCCAGGGGACATGGGTAATCACCTCGTTCGGGGTTGCGAATGCGATCTCGATTCCGATTACCGGCTGGCTGGCAAAACGCGTCGGGGAAGTTCGACTGTTCATGTGGTCGACGGTGTTGTTCGTCATCGCCTCCTGGGCGTGCGGCATGTCCAACAGCCTGACGATGCTGATCTTCTTCCGCGTGATTCAGGGGATTGTTGCCGGGCCACTCATCCCACTGTCGCAGAGCTTGCTTCTGAACAACTATCCGCCAGCCAAGCGTTCTATCGCCCTGGCGCTATGGTCGATGACGGTGATCGTTGCGCCGATTTGCGGGCCGATTCTCGGCGGGTATATCAGCGATAACTACCACTGGGGCTGGATATTCTTCATCAACGTGCCCATCGGTGCGTTAGTGGTACTGATGACGCTGCAATCGCTGCGCGGTCGGGAAACCAAAACCGAACAACGCCGTATCGACGGCGTGGGACTGGCGCTGCTGGTGCTGGGTATCGGTAGTCTGCAGATCATGCTGGACCGAGGTAAAGAACTGGACTGGTTTGCCTCGCAGGAGATCATCGTCCTGACCGTTGTCGCGGTGGTCGCGATCAGCTTCCTGATTGTCTGGGAGCTGACAGACGATAACCCGATAGTCGATTTGTCGCTGTTTAAGTCGCGAAACTTCACCATCGGCTGCCTGTGTATCAGTCTCGCCTATATGCTCTATTTCGGCGCGATTGTTCTGCTGCCGCAGCTGTTGCAGGAGGTATACGGCTACACAGCAACCTGGGCGGGCCTGGCGTCTGCGCCAGTCGGTCTGATTCCGGTGTTGCTGTCACCGATTATTGGTCGCTTTGCCCATAAACTCGATATGCGACGGCTGGTCACATTCAGCTTTATCATGTATGCAGTGTGCTTCTACTGGCGTGCGTATACGTTCGAACCGGGGATGGACTTTGGCGCGTCCGCGTGGCCACAGTTTATTCAGGGCTTTGCCGTGGCGTGCTTCTTTATGCCACTGACCACCATCACGCTGTCGGGCTTACCGCCTGAACGCATGGCGGCGGCGTCGAGCTTATCGAACTTTACCCGAACGCTGGCAGGCTCAATCGGGACGTCCATTACGACGACGCTGTGGACCAACCGTGAGTCGTTACACCATGCGCAGTTGACCGAATCGGTGAATGCCTTCAACCCGAACGCCCAGCAGATGTATTCCCAGCTCGAAGGCATGGGGATGACAGAGCAGCAGGCATCGGGCTGGATTGCCCAGCAGATCACCAATCAGGGTCTGATTATCTCCGCCAACGAGATTTTCTGGATTTCAGCAGGAATATTTATCCTGTTGCTTGGTTTGATATGGTTTGCCAAACCGCCATTCGGCGCGGGCGGCGGTGGCGGTGGTGCCCACTAACGATTGGGAAAGTTGTCCATTTCTCTACAGCTTATGTCAGTTCTGATAAAGCAGCGCTCCTGAAATCGCTTCACGATAGTGAAAAGACAACAGGAGCGCATCATGCTGAAACACCCTTCCCAAAAATACGCACCCTTTACGCCTCTCCCCCTGCCCGACCGTCGCTGGCCGGATCAACGTATCACCCAGGCTCCACGCTGGCTTTCCACCGATCTGCGCGATGGCAATCAGGCGCTGGCTGAACCGATGGACAGTGCGCGCAAATTGCAGTTCTGGGATTTACTCCTCGGCTGTGGTTTTAAAGAGATTGAAGTCGCCTTCCCGTCTGCCTCGCAGACCGATTTCAATTTTGTTCGCCAGCTCATTGAAGAGAATCGCATTCCTGATGACGTCACTATTCAGGTGCTGACTCAGGCGCGGGAAGATTTAATCCTGCGTACTTTTGAGTCCTTGCGCGGGGCAAAACAGGCAACCGTTCATCTCTACAACGCCACCGCGCCGCTGTTCAGACGCCTGGTGTTTGGCATGGATAAAGCCCAAATTATCGAGCTGGCCGTTCGTTCAACGCGCCAAATACGCAGGCTGTGCGAGGAAAATCCTGATACACGCTGGCAATACGAATACTCCCCGGAAACCTTCTGTTTTACCGAAGCGGAATTTGCCCTTGAGATTTGCGAAGCGGTCGCTGACATCTGGCAGCCGTGCGCGGAAAGGCCGATGATCCTTAACTTACCTGCCACCGTTGAAGTCAGCACGCCAAACGTCTACGCCGATCAAATTGAGTATTTTTGCCGCCACTTTAGTCGCCGTCGTGACGTCTGCATTAGCGTTCACCCGCACAACGATCGCGGCACAGGTGTGGCCAGTGCAGAACTGGCGGTGATGGCAGGTGCAGACCGCGTGGAAGGTTGCCTGTTCGGTAACGGTGAGCGCACCGGGAATGTCTGTCTGGTGACGCTGGCAATGAATTTGTACAGCCAGGGCGTGAGTCCTGATCTGGATTTCAGCAACATGACGCAGGTTGTCGAAGTGGTGGAGAGCTGCAATCAGCTGCCCGTTCATCCCCGCCACCCGTGGGCAGGACGTCTGGCGTATACCGCTTTTTCTGGATCTCATCAGGATGCCATTAAGAAAGGCTTTGATACGCGTAAACCAGATGAACGCTGGGAGATGCCCTATCTGCCCGTCGATCCGCAGGATATCGGCTGTTCCTACGAAGCGGTTATCCGGGTAAACAGCCAGTCGGGAAAAAGTGGCAGCGCATGGATTATCGAGCAAAATCACGGACTCAAACTCCCCCGCGCCTTGCAGCAGGATTTTAGCCAGCACGTGCAGCAGGAGACCGATAGTCACGGCAAAGAGATGACGCAAAATGCCCTTTGGCAGCTTTTTCGGGCACGTTACGGCCTTGTGGCGACACCGCGTTTTGCGCTGCAAAGCTACCGAAGCGAAAGTCAGCAGGACGGACAATTACGCTTAACGGCCATTGTCGCCGTCGATGGCGGTACGCGCCAGCTTGTGGGTCAGGGGAATGGTCTGTTATCGGCAGCCGCCAACGGAATGAGTCGCTGGGTAACCACGCCGTTTGTGATTAAGGATTATCATGAACATTCGCTCGGAGAGCGCAGCGATAGCCGGTCAGTGGCGTACATTCGCTGTCTGTTCCCGGACGGCAGCAGCCGCTGGGGAGTCGGCATTGATAACGACGTGGCGCGCGCCTCGCTTCAGGCACTGCTGAACGCAGTCGGCTAGTAATCTTTGAAATAGTCGCTGGGTGAAACGCCCATCACCCGGCGAAACATTGCGCTAAAAGCGCTGTGGCTGCCGTATCCCAGATCGAGAGCCACACGCAGTACCGGCTGGCCCTGCGCCAGACGAATCAGCGCCTCCAGCAAACGCGCCCGTCGCGTCCATTCCCCGTAGCTCAGCCCGGTTTGCTGCTGAAAGTGGCGGTTAAGGGTGCGTTCACTCATGCTGGTAAGGTTGGCGGCTTCTGCGCTGCTCCAGTGATGTTCCGGAGCGCTGCGGATTTGCTGACACAATTTGCGCAGTACGTCCGTATCCGGTTCAGGCAAACAGAACGGCAGCACCGGCATGGCCCGGATTTCATCAAGGATCAGTTCATAGATCCGCTCATCGCGACTGCCGGGAGCATAAGATTCAGGAAGATCGAGTGCGCTGACGATCAGCTCGCGCAATAAGGATGAGATCTGCACAATCTGGCACGACGCAGGGAGATCGGCACGCGCCAGAGGATCGATAAACAGCGTTCGCGCTGCCACCTTCCCGGTAATGCGTATCGCGTGCTGCGTCCCGGCGGGCAGCCATACGCCGCGTCCGGGCGGAACCACCCAGCATCCAGCCGCCGTATCAACGCGCACCACGCCGCTCAGGCTGTGCAACAGCTGGGCACAGTCGTGCTGGTGCCACGGCTCGCTATCGCCATTTTTATAATCATGGGCGAAGGGAACCAGGGGGCGATGGGCAAAGGAGAAGGTTAACGTTGTGGTCATTGTGTTTCGCCGAATGGCGGGTTCGGGGCAGTGATTGTGCCGGGTGGCGTCTGCGCCTTACCCGGCCTACGCTTCGAGCCGTTGTAGGCCCGGTATGCGCAGCGCCACCGGGCTTCCACTGACATCATGCTAGATGTGCAGTTCCTGCAGGGTTTCTTTCGGCAGGGCCAGCTCTTCATTGCTGTTCACGCGGACATCACGCTCAATAATGTGACGCGCGATTTCCTGCGCTTCTTCCAGAGAGTGCATCTGATACGTGCCGCACTGGTAGACGTTCAGCTCAGGGATCTGGTTCTGCTCTTTCACTTTCAGTACGTCGGCCATTGCCGCTTTCCAGGCATCCGCCACGCGCGTTTCATCTGGCTGACCAATCAGGCTCATGTAGAAACCGGTACGGCAGCCCATTGGGGAGATATCGATGATTTCCACGCCGTTACCGTTCAGATGATCGCGCATGAAACCGGCGAACAGGTGCTCCAGGGTGTGAATGCCTTTTTCCGGCATCACTTCTTTGTTCGGCACGCAGAAACGCAGGTCGAATACGGTGATTGTGTCGCCGTGCGGGGTATGCATGGTCTTCGCAACACGGACAGCAGGTGCTTCCATACGGGTGTGGTCGACTGTGAAGCTATCTAATAACGGCATACGTCACCTCCGATAGTGATTATTTTTAAAATAAAATGAACTCTTTGTTTCCCTGCGCGTCTGAGTATATGAAAGACGCGCATTTGTTATCATCATCCCTGATTTCAGAGATGTATATTTTGGCCACAGCGATGTGGCCTTTTTCTTTTCTGTCAGGCGTTCTTCGCCAGAAACTCATCAAACGACTCGGTATCCGCAGCTTCCACTTCACGCTGACGCACCACCGATGCCTCGCGCTCTGCCACGAAATCCTCTTCGCTTAAAACCTCCAGCGGCTCCTGCGACAGCATGTCGCGATACTGCGCGGCAAGCGAACGGCCGGTTCCACCGATACCTTGATCAATCATAGAACGCAGAATGCGCGCTGAGAACGTCAGTTCTGGGTTATCAAACGATTCGACCAGCTGATCGCACACCTTCTGATAGTCCTCGCCGCCGTACACGCTGTCCATTGTCTGCGCCACACGTTTGAGATCGCGGAACAGATCTTTGCCGACTTTCGCCAGCGGGAACTGCGCCGTTTCGCAACCAATACCCAGCGTCAGGCCAGGCTTGCGCCCTTCCAGAATCACACGATTCCAGTTGGTGCGCGTACAGAGCAGTTCGTCAGAACTCATCTCAGGCGCATCCGCCAGCACACACCAGACCATAAACAAGTCCAGGAAACGCACCTGCTGCTCGTCGACGCCGATTGGCGAGAACGGGTTGATATCCAGCGAACGCACTTCAATGTACTCAATGCCGCCGCGCTCCAGCGCATCCGATGGAGCTTCACCGCTGCGCGTCACGCGTTTCGGGCGAATCGGCGCATACAGCTCATTTTCAATCTGCAACACGTTACTGTTGATCTGCAGGCGCTTACCGTCTTTTTCGAGGCCGATTTTCTCGTACTCTTCTGACGGCGTTTTGATCGCTCGCTTCAAGCCTGCCACATATTCGTGCAATTCGTTAAACGTAATTCCGAGATTACTTTGCGACTTATTGGTATAACCGAGATCGCTCAGGCGCAGAGAGGTGGCGTACGGCAGGTAATACATGCCGCAATCGGTCTTCTCAAACGGCAGCGTGGTCGGTTTGCCCTGCAGGAACGAGGAGCAAATCGCAGGCGAAGCACCAAACAGGTACGGGATCACCCAGCCAAAACGGTAGTAGTTGCGGATCAGACGGAAATACCCCGCCGAGATCGACTCTTTATCCGTTTCGCCGCACTTCGCCTGCCAGAACGCCATCGGCAGCGAGAAGTTGTAGTGCACGCCGGAGATGGTCTGCATCAGCGCGCCGTAGCGGTTTTTCAGCCCTTCGCGATAAAGCGTTTTCAGGCGACCAATATTCGAGGTGCCGTATTGCGCCAACTCGATATCCTGCCCCTGCTCGATGTAGCAAGGCATGCTCAGCGGCCACATCCGCTCATCGCCCAGCTGGCGGGCGGTAAAGCGGTGAACGTCGCGCATCAGCTTCAGCATGTGGTCAATATCGCCATCGACGGGCGTAATGAACTCCAGCAACGCTTCGGCGAAATCGGTTGTGATCCATTTATGTGTCAGCGCAGAGCCTAACGCTTCAGGATGGCCTGTTGTTGCCAGGCTGCCATCTTCGTTTACGCGCAGCGTTTCGCGCTCAAGCCCACGCTGAATCCCCTTCAGAGCCTGAGGATGTTTTTCCAGCCAGGCCAGCGCCTGTGATACGTCCGGGATCAAATTGACCTCCCGCCTGTCAAAATAAGAGTTATCCAGCATAAATTGTAATGGTTGACGATTGAAGGTCGCTTTTTCATTCCACCAATTAGTGCCACCACGTCATGCCCTGTAGGGTTGCAAGTGCCACGAGGACATAGCGCAACGCCTTGCCAAGGCATAAAAAAAAGAGCACCGGCCCCCAGGAGATGCGCATCCATCCCGCCAGCAGACACAGCAAATCGCCTATAACAGGCATCCAGCTTAATAAAAGCGTCGCAGCGCCATAGCGTTTAAGCCAGCCCGCTGCTTTTTCCTGCCAGCGTGATGTTTTACGCAGCGGAAAGAAACGCCCAAGAATAACGTTAGTCAGCCCTCCAAGGCTATTACCCATTGTTGCTATTACTACCAACAACCAGGGCTGACTGACACCAGACAACAGCATCGCGACCAGCACAACTTCCGAATTACCCGGTAAAAGTGTGGCACTTAAAAAACTGCTGGCAAATAAAGACGCAAGTGACAGCAGGTCACTCACAGCAGGCGAACATCCACAGCGTCCATTCCGGCTGCATGTGCGGCCTGAATGCCGAAATCTGCATCTTCAAAAACGACGCACTTGTTCGCCGGGACGCCCATCAGTTCCGCACAAAGCAGAAAGGTGTCCGGAGCCGGTTTATGTTTTTGAACATGATCGGCGGCGACAACCGCAGAGAAATAGTGGCGTAGACCCAAATGATTTAGCAACGCTTCTGCTACTGCGCTTTCACTGCCTGTGCCCACTGACATCGGACGACGACCGTGCCACTCTTTGACCACCTCAATCAGCGGTAAAGGGTTTACGGTGTCTAACAGCATCGCTTTGACAGCGTCGGTTTTTTCACGGGCAAGCAAATGGGGATCGAGATCAGCGTGGTTCAGTTCAATCACTGCCTGAGCGATTCGCCAGGTGGGTGAGCCATTCAGCGCGACCATCGCCTGTAGGTCGAACGTCATACCATAACGCCCAAGAACGTCATTCCAGGCTTTACGATGTGTGGGTTCGGTATCCAGGATGGTGCCATCCATGTCGAAGATCAGACCGTCATACTGTGCGTACATCGTGCTCTCGCCAAACGATTAACAAGATATTACTTTATCGTAAACGAGGATTTTTGTCGCTGATTCTGGTTGTAATACAAAGAGGATGATGGGTAATTGAACTATGGGGGGAATACTAAGAAGAAATGGTGCATCCGGGAGGATTCGAACCTCCGACCGCTCGGTTCGTAGCCGAGTACTCTATCCAGCTGAGCTACGGATGCATCAAGGGGTACTGCTGATTCAATGTCGCTCAACAAGCCGCAACACTGAGAATATGGTGCATCCGGGAGGATTCGAACCTCCGACCGCTCGGTTCGTAGCCGAGTACTCTATCCAGCTGAGCTACGGATGCATCGGGATTTACTATTTACTGCTTGATACGTCATATCACTTCGAAAGCAATACGAGGTAATAGATGGTGCATCCGGGAGGATTACTCGGCTGCGCCTCGCCCTACGGGCCGTTGCTGAAGCAACGTTATCCTCCCTGGTGCTCGCGATTATCTCGCAGACCTTGAAACAACAGTATTACTGTTATCTCGGAGAAGATGGTGCATCCGGGAGGATTCGAACCTCCGACCGCTCGGTTCGTAGCCGAGTACTCTATCCAGCTGAGCTACGGATGCATCAGGGGGTACTGCTTTTACTGCTGATTCAATGTCACTCAACAAGCCGCAACACTGAGAATGATGGTGCATCCGGGAGGATTCGAACCTCCGACCGCTCGGTTCGTAGCCGAGTACTCTATCCAGCTGAGCTACGGATGCAAAATGGCGGTGAGGCGGGGATTCGAACCCCGGATGCAGCTTTTGACCGCATACTCCCTTAGCAGGGGAGCGCCTTCAGCCTCTCGGCCACCTCACCACACAACGCCTCTTTCGAGTGCTTCGAGTTACTCGTTAAGAGCTTCTCGTCGCTGCGTGGCGCATATATTACTTTCTGGGACTTATAAGTCAAACAATTTTCCACAACCTTTTTTCGTTTGCACAAATCACACTCAATTCGCATGTAAAAGCTGCAAAGAGGGTGTTTTATAAACGGATTTTGCAGCCATCCGCACAGAAATCCTCAGGGAAAATTGCGGAGTTTGGGCGAGATAAGGTTTAGAGAGTGACAAAAAACAGAAGGAATGAAATCGAACGGTAACTTTATGCAGGAAGAATAGCGAGAGGGTTGCGTCTCGCCGGGCGGCGAGACGCGATAATATCAGTAACTGGACTGCTGGGATTTTTCAGCCTGGATACGCTGGTAGATCTCTTCACGATGGACAGAGACTTCTTTAGGGGCGTTCACACCAATACGTACCTGGTTACCCTTCACCCCTAAAACTGTCACGGTGACCTCATCCCCAATCATGAGGGTCTCACCAACTCGACGAGTCAGAATCAGCATTCTTTGCTCCTTGAAAGATTAAAAGAGTCGGGTCTCTTGTATCCCGGCATTATCCATCATATAACGCCAAAAAGTAAGCGATGACAAACACGTAATGTGTAAGCAGTCACGGCATCACATTCTGTTAAACGTAAGTTTAGCCGATATACACAAACTCAACCTGACTTTATCGTTAGCGATAGCGTAGTGAAAAGTACGCCATAACGTTGAGGTTATGGCGTCTGTTTACGCTTTGTAATTATTACAGTTTAGCGTTTACCCAGCTTTCAACACTAGCTAAAGCGGCTGGAAGTGCTGCCACGTCTGTACCACCGGCTTGCGCCATGTCCGGACGTCCACCACCTTTGCCACCCACCTGCTGGGCGACCATACCAATCAGCTCCCCTGCTTTCACACGGTCAGTCACATCCTTAGAGACGCCCGCAATCAGAGAAACCTTACCTTCAAACGCTGTCGCCAGAACGATAACCGTTGAACCGAGCTGGTTCTTGAGATCATCAACCATGGTACGAAGCATCTTAGGCTCTACCCCTGCCAGTTCGCTGACCAGCAGTTTAACACCTTTAATATCAACCGCTTTGCTGGAGAGGTTTGCACTCTCCTGCACTGCCGCCTGCTCTTTGAGCTGCTGCAGCTCTTTTTCCAGCTGACGAGTACGTTCCAGCGCGCTGCGCACTTTCTCGCCCAGGTTGTGGCTGTCGCCCTTCAACAGCTGAGCAATGTCGTGCAACTGATCGCTTGCAGCGTGCAGGCTGGCAATCGCACCTTCGCCGGTCACAGCTTCAATACGACGCACACCGGCCGCGGTACCTGATTCAGACAGAATACGGAACAGGCCGATATCACCCGTACGCGAGGCGTGAGTACCGCCGCACAGTTCAGTAGAGAAATCACCCATGCTCAACACGCGAACACGTTCGTCGTACTTCTCGCCAAACAGTGCCATCGCACCTTTGGCTTTTGCCGCTTCGAGATCCATGATGTGGGTCTCGATTGGCAGGTTGCGACGAATTTGGGCGTTGACCATGTCTTCAACCGCACGGATTTCGGACGGTTTCATTGCTTCGAAATGGGAGAAGTCAAAGCGCAGCACTTTGTCATTCACCAGAGAACCTTTCTGGGCAACGTGCGTCCCCAGCACATCGCGCAGGGCGGCATGCATCAGGTGCGTT
This sequence comes from Lelliottia sp. 7254-16, assembly GCF_002922995.1. NCBI lineage: Bacteria > Pseudomonadati > Pseudomonadota > Gammaproteobacteria > Enterobacterales > Enterobacteriaceae > Lelliottia > Lelliottia sp. 7254-16. The sequence continues at coordinate 219,299 of NZ_PQVS01000006.1, read as the reverse complement.
GCGGAGTGGTTCAGACGAATGCGCGCACGGCGAGCTTCATCAACTTCGGCTTTCACGCCCGCGCCGACTTTCAGGGAACCTGAAGCCAGTTTGCCGACATGACCAATAGCCTGGCCGTATTTCTGGGTGTCAGTCACGGTGAAAGCAAAATCGCTGCCTTTCAGCTCGCCTTTATCGCCCACCTGGCCGCCAGATTCCGCGTAGAACGGCGTTTTGTCCAGAACGACAACCGCTTCCTGACCAGCGCTGATGCTGTCTACGGCTTTACCGTCAACAAACAGTGCGGTCACGTTACCGGTCAGTTCCAGATGGTCGTAACCCTGGAATTCAGACGCGCTATCCACGCGGATCATCGCGTTGTAATCTGCGCCAAAACCGCTGGACTCACGCGCACGACGGCGCTGTTCTTCCATTGCAGCTTCAAAGCCCGCTTCGTCGACTTTGATATTGCGCTCGCGGCAAACGTCTGCAGTCAGGTCAACCGGGAAACCGTAAGTGTCATACAGGCGGAAAGCGGTGTCGCCGTCCAGCGTATCGCCGGTCAGTTTGGACAGCTCTTCATCGAGCAGAGCCAGACCGCGCTCAAGAGTACGCGCAAACTGCTCTTCTTCGGTTTTCAGAACCTGCTCGACCAGCGCCTGCTGGCGTTTCAGTTCATCGCCCGCTGCACCCATGACGCCAACCAGTGGCCCCACCAGCTTATAGAAGAAGGTATCTTTCGCGCCCAGCATGTTGCCGTGACGGACAGCACGACGAATGATACGGCGCAGCACGTAGCCACGGTTTTCATTCGAAGGGGTCACGCCGTCAGCAATCAGGAACGCACAAGAGCGAATATGGTCCGCGATAACGCGCAGAGATTTGTTGCTCAGATCGGTTGCACCGGTCACTTCAGCCACGGATTTAATCAGGGTGCTGAACAGATCGATGTCGTAGTTGGAGTTGACGTGCTGCAGAACAGCCGCGATACGCTCCAGACCCATACCGGTATCTACGGACGGCTTAGGCAGCGGCTCCATAGTGCCGTCAATCTGACGGTTGAACTGCATGAAGACGATGTTCCAGATCTCAATGTAGCGATCGCCATCTTCTTCTGCCGTGCCCGGAGGTCCGCCCCAAATGTGGTCACCGTGATCGTAGAAGATCTCGGTACAAGGACCGCAAGGACCTGTGTCGCCCATCTGCCAGAAGTTGTCAGACGCATAAGGCGCGCCTTTGTTGTCGCCGATGCGGATAATGCGCTCACGTGGGATACCGACTTCTTTTTCCCAGATTTCGTAAGCTTCATCATCGGTTTCGTACACAGTAACCCACAGACGCTCTTTCGGCAGGTTGAACCAGTTTTCACCGGTCAGCAATTCCCACGCGAACTGGATAGCATCGTGTTTGAAGTAGTCGCCGAAGCTGAAGTTGCCCAGCATCTCGAAGAAAGTATGGTGACGTGCGGTGTAGCCGACGTTTTCCAGATCGTTGTGTTTACCGCCCGCACGCACGCAACGCTGTGACGTTGTAGCGCGGGAATAATTACGCTTGTCGAGACCAAGGAATACATCCTTGAACTGGTTCATCCCGGCGTTGGTAAACAGAAGAGTCGGGTCATTGTTTGGTACCAGGGAGCTGCTGGCAACAACCTGGTGTCCCTTACTATGGAAAAAGTCGAGAAACGCCTGACGGATCTCAGCGGTGCTCTTGCTCATAATTATCCTGAAATCAAGCTAACGAAATGTCGTCGCCAGCCAGTACCGGTTAATACCTGGACGGACTCGCGACTTGAAAAAGTGGGAATAAGATAAGTTTTCTTGCAAGGGAAGTAAAATCCCGCATGCGGTCAATCAGCAAAATTACGCCATATGTCCTGAATATCTTCCATCAGGAAGCCGCGGTACAACAAAAATCGCTGGATTTTGACTTTTTCCGAAAATTCACGCGGCAAAGGTTCGCCGTATTTCCGAATTGCCTGGTCACGTGCCAGTTCGCACCAGTCAATTTCACATTCCCGCATCGCCTGTTCGGTAGCCTCACGGGCGATGCCTTTTTGGTTTAGCTCCTGGCGAATGCGCGCCGGGCCATAACCTTTGCGGCTACGGCTGGCGATAAAGCGGGTCACAAAACGGCTATCGTCGAGATAGTGATATTCGTAGCACCAGGCCACGACGCGGTCGTAATCTTCCGCCGTTGCGTCAATCGCTTCTGGCCCGTTTTTACCCATCACGGGCGCGGCGAGTTTACGCCGTAGCTCCTGTTCGCTGTGGTCGCGCACCACCAGAATGCGCACCGCGCGATCCAGTAAACGCGCGTAGGCAGGGCGACGCGGGGTATTTTCGCTCATAACAAACCTGCTGTTTTACAAATGCAAAAAGGGCCGCAATCGCAGCCCTTGATTTTAGAAGACGGAATTAGAAATCTTCTTTGGTTTCTTCAACATCAGCAGCATCTACAACGAAGTCAGGTTTTGAATCCTGATTGCTGAGAAGCAGTTCACGCACTTTCTTCTCAATTTCTTTCGCTGCAGCTGGGTTTTCTTTCAGCCAGGAAATAGCGTTCGCTTTACCCTGACCAATTTTGTCGCCGTTGTAGCTGTACCAGGCGCCTGCTTTTTCAATCAACTTCTCTTTCACGCCGAGGTCAACCAGCTCGCCGAAGAAGTTGATGCCTTCACCGTAGAGGATCTGGAATTCAGCCTGTTTGAACGGTGCGGCAATTTTATTCTTCACAACCTTCACGCGGGTTTCGCTACCGATGACATTATCGCCGTCTTTCACTGCGCCGATGCGACGGATATCCAGACGAACAGAAGCGTAGAACTTCAGTGCGTTACCGCCGGTGGTGGTTTCCGGGTTACCGAACATCACACCAATCTTCATACGGATCTGGTTGATGAAAATGAGAAGAGTATTAGATTGTTTCAGGTTACCAGCCAGCTTACGCATCGCCTGGCTCATCATACGTGCCGCGAGGCCCATGTGAGAGTCACCGATTTCGCCTTCGATTTCCGCTTTTGGCGTCAGCGCCGCAACGGAGTCGACCACGAGAACGTCTACCGCACCTGAACGCGCCAGCGCGTCACAGATTTCCAGCGCCTGCTCACCGGTATCTGGCTGAGAACACAGGAGGTTGTCGATATCGACACCCAGTTTACGGGCATAGACAGGGTCCAGCGCGTGTTCAGCGTCGATGAACGCACAGGTTTTACCTTCACGCTGTGCGGCAGCAATCACCTGCAGCGTCAGAGTCGTTTTACCAGAGGATTCCGGCCCGTAGATTTCTACGATACGGCCCATTGGCAGACCGCCTGCACCCAACGCGATATCCAAAGAAAGCGAACCGGTGGAGATGGTTTCCACATCCATGGAACGGTCTTCACCCAGGCGCATGATGGAGCCTTTACCAAATTGCTTTTCAATCTGGCCGAGTGCTGCCGCCAACGCTTTCTGTTTGTTTTCGTCGATAGCCATTATTACTCCTGTCATACCGGGGAACTGCGCCGGATAGTGAATTCTGTTCTGTTGATGCGATTATACTGTATGGTCATACAGTATCAAGTGTTTTGTAGAAATTGTTGCCAGAGCGTTTTTAACGCATATTCCGTCGCCTGTCGGCGCACGCTTTCGCGGCCACCGCTGAAGCATTCGCGGAAGGTGACGCCCTGCCCCTGTGAGGTCGCAAAACCAAACCAGACGGTACCGACCGGTTTAACATCGCTGCCGCCATCCGGCCCGGCGATTCCGCTGATGGCGATCGCGTAATCTGCGCGCGCGGCTTTGAGCGCGCCTATCGCCATCTCCACCACCACCGGCTCACTGACCGCGCCGTGCTGTTCGAGTGTCGATTCACGTACGCCAATCATCTGCGCTTTGGCTTCGTTACTGTACGTCACAAAACTGCGCTCGAACCAGGCGGAGCTCCCCGCAATGTCCGTTATCACTTTTGCCACCCAGCCGCCGGTGCAGGATTCGGCCGTCGTTAAGGTCGCGCCGCGCTGCTTTAACGCCAGCCCGACAACTTCGCTCAGCTGCATCAATTCATGGTCAGTCATCATCGCTTTAGGCTCCTGAAAAACATGCAGGACAAGATAGCACTTTCTCATGGGATATGGGGATGAGGTTCCGGTTTTACGAGGAGGCTTCAGAAAAAAGCCGACGCGGGCGCATCGGCTTTAAAAGAGGATTATTTCATGCTGTCGGCGAGGGTATTTACGTTGTGGCGAAAGGCTTTCACGTAGGTGTCCGCGACACCGCCTTTAGCGGAGAGCGCTTCGGGATAGAGTTCACCACCCGGCTGCGCGCCCGTCGCACTGGCAATTTGCTTCACCAGTCGCGGATCGAGCTGGTTTTCCATAAACCAGCTTTTGACGCCATCGGCCTTAATCTGGTTGATAATTTCAGCCACCTGCGCGGCGCTGGCCTCGCTCTCGGATGACAGCCCTTGCGGCGCCATAAAAGTCACGCCGTAGGCACGGCTGAAATAGCCGAAGGCGTCATGGCTGGTGAGCACTTTGCGTTTCTCCTGCGGGATAGAACTGAAGCGCGATTTCGCCCAGCCGTCGAGCTGTGTCAGCTGTGCAATATAAGGTTTGCCCGTGGCCTCCAGCGCTGCTTTCTCTTGCGGGTCAGCCTTGACCAGCCCCGCCAGAATATTTTGCGCATACAGGGCACCATTGCCGGCGCTGTTCCAGGCGTGCGGATCGGTGACAGTTTTCCCGTCTTCCTCCAGGGTATGGGTTTTGACTCCGGCTGATGCCACCACCAGCGTGCCTTTAAAGCCCGAGGCTTTCACCAGGCGATCCAGCCACCCTTCCAGCCCGAGTCCGTTCACCACCACCACATCCGCTTTACTTAATGCGGCGCTGTCTTTTGGCGACGGCTCAAAGGTATGCGGATCGCCGTCCGGCCCCACCAGCGTGGTGACCTTCACATGGTCGCCGCCAACCTCTTGCGTGATATCGCCCAGAATAGAAAAACTGGTTACCACGTTCAGCGTTTTCGCCAGCGCACCCTGTGACATCAGCCCCAGCGCGAACGCCATCATTATTCCTGTCTTTTTCATCATTTCCCCTTGCGTTAAAAAAGCGCACGCAGCCTGCTGCGCGAGCCACATAAAACCGAAATAAAGAACCACACGCTGGCGGTCAGCACGATCGAAGGCCCGGCAGGCAGGCTTGCCGCCCAGGAGAGGCTCAATCCGAGCCAGGCACAAAACACGCCGCTGATGCCTGCCATTAACAGTAATCCCGGTAAGGTGCGCATCCAGCAGCGGGCAGCCACCGCGGGCAGCATCATCAGCCCTACCGCCATCAGCGTGCCGAGCACCTGGAACCCGGCGACCAGGTTCAGCACCAACAATGACAAGAACAAACCGTGCAGCACTGCGGGTAGCCTGCGCGCATTGACCTGCAACCACGCGGTATCAAAGGCCTCCGTGACCAGCCCTCGGTAAAAAAGCGCCAGCATCATTAAGGTCAGGCCGCACACGCCCGCTACGAATAGCGCCGCGTCGTTATCGACCGCCAGAATAGAGCCAAAAAGCAGATGCAACAGATCGACATTCGACCCGCGCAGGGAAACCAGCGTAACCCCCAACGCCAGCGAGCCCAGATACAACCCGGCGAAACTGGCATCCTCTTTCAGGGGCGTGCGTCGACTGACTAACCCCGCCACCAGCGCCACGACGATCCCGGCGATAAATCCGCCAATACTCATCGCCAGCAACGACATTCCGCTGACCAGATATCCCACCGCTACACCGGGTAAAATGGCGTGGGAGAGCGCATCGCCCATCAGGCTCATGCGTCTGAGCAGTAAGAAAACGCCGAGCACTGTGGTGCTGACGGAGAGCGCCAGGCATACCACCAGCGCGCGGCGCATAAAGCCGTATTCGATGAACGGCTGGAAGAAAATATGCCAGATCATGCGACTCTCACCCGCTCCGTGCCCCAATGAGGCGTCGCCGTATCGAGACGTAATGTCTGCGGGAAATGGCGCGATACGCGTTCGCTGTCGTGCAACACCGCCAGCACCGTCTGCCCGTTCAAATACATATCCAGCATTAATTCCATCAGCACATTACAGGTGGTTTCATCGACGCCGGTAAAAGGCTCGTCCAGCATCACCAGCGGCGCATTCTGCACCAGCACTCGCGCGAACAGCATGCGCTGAAACTGGCCGCCAGAAAGCTCGTCAATGGTGGAGTTCGCCAGGGATTCCAGACCGACGCGTTCAAGCGCTTCAGCGATCCTCAGCCGGGTTTCGCGACGATACGCCGCCAGCAGGGAAATTTTCGGCCAGCAGCCCATGCTCACTACGTCATGCACGGTCAACGGAAATTGCGCTTCAAGGGAGTGACGCTGCGCCAGCCAGCCGATCGTCGGGCGTTTTTCACGCCAGCGAAATTTCCCGCTGACCGGTGGAATAAACCCCGCCAGGGTTTTGAGCAGCGTCGATTTTCCGCAGCCGTTGGCCCCAATAATCGCCGTCATGCTGCCGCGTTCAATGATGCCATTTAGCGCCTGAGTCACCGGCTGGCGGTCATAGCCCGCCACCAGGTTTTGCAGTTCAATCATGGAAGAACCACCGCCCAGCGCACCGCCAGGCCAATGAGCACAATCAGAATGGCCGCCAGCCACAGGCGGTTGAGTGCGGAAAGAGAAAAGAGAGACATCGTTGCACCACTGATAAATGTTATAACATAACAATAATCAAATGCAATGCGGATGTAAACGCGAATCAAAAAATGGGAGTGTGGCGAAATGTTTCTGTCGGAGGAAATTGCCGGGTAGCGGCTACGCCTTACCCGGCCTACGTTCGCGGATTTTTGTAGGCCGGGCAAGCGCAGCGCCGCCCGGCAAACTCAACGTAAACTACTGACTAAACGGTGAAGTCCCCGGAACGCGCGCCAGCGAGACCGCCTGACCAAGCTGCCACACCGCCATCGCGTAATGCGTGCTGTGGTTATAACGAGTGATGGTGTAGAAGTTCGGCAGACCGTACCAGTACTGATAGCCGGTGCCGATATCCAGACGCAGCAGGCTGGCGGTCTGATGATTGCCCAACGGCTGCATCGGCGTTAAACCTGCCGCCGCCAGCTGCGACACGCTGTAGTTGGTTTTGAAGCCATTCTCCAGCCCTGGTGCCTGGCCGTTCGCCTGCACCGCCACCGGATCGCCCTTCACCCAGCCGTGCGCTTTAAAGTAGTTCGCCACGCTACCGATGGCATCCACCGGGTCCCACAGGTTAATGTGCCCGTCGCCGTTAAAGTCGACAGCGTACTCTTTATAGGAGGACGGCATAAACTGGCCGTAGCCCATCGCGCCCGCAAAGGAGCCTTTCAGATCCAGCGGATCGTCTTGTTCGTTACGCGCCATCAGCAGGAAGGTTTCCAGCTCAGACTGGAAATATTCCGCACGACGTGGATAGTTAAAGGAGAGCGTCGCCAGCGCATCCAGAATGCGGGTTTTGCCCATCACGCGGCCCCAGCGGGTTTCGACACCGATAATCCCGACGATAATTTCAGGCGGCACACCATAAACCTGCCATGCGCGCGTCAGCGCATCTTCATACTGATTCCAGAACGCCACGCCGTTTTGCACATTATCCGGGGTGATGAACTGTTTGCGATAGCGCAGCCACGCCCCGTTTGGCCCAGTCGGCACCTGCGCAGTCGGCGCCTGGCGGTCCATCAGACGCAGCACGTAGTCCAGACGTTTCGCCTGAGACAGAATCTCGTGCAGCTGCTGTTTGTTAAAACCATGTTTGTTCACCATCTTATCGATGAACTGCTCGGCGACCGCGTTATTAGCAAAATCACCGCCCATCTGCATCATGTTGTGCTGCGGCTCAAGAAGAAAACCACCCGAAGGGGTGCCAGCCGTCTGTTGAACTTCCTCTGTTTTCGGTTTGCTGCTACAGGCAGCAAGCATAATCAGCGCGGGTAAGAGCGCTGCGTAACGACGCTTGACCATGAGACATCCATTTAAACGAATTCGATAAGTGGCAAGTATGGTAAAGCATCCCCAATGCCTCAAGGAAGCGGTTCAGACGAAGGGGAGTCAATCTTTCAACTTCCAGGGCCAAAACCTGCCCTCTCCCACCCGTAAAATCACTCAAACCGCAAACAATCTTTCAAATTAATACATTTTTCTTTCATTGTGAGATCCAAATAACACTTTAAAACCTTTCAAAGTGATTATTATTAGTGCCAGCCAGACAAGAACAAAAAATCCACAGGAGAGAAGAATGATAGAAATCATTACCCATGGTGCTGAATGGTTTATCGGGTTGTTCCAGAAAGGCGGAGAAGTATTTACCGGTATGGTGACCGGTATTCTTCCGTTACTGATCAGCCTGCTGGTGATCATGAATGCCCTGATCAACTTCATCGGACAGCATCGCATCGAACGTTTCGCGCAACGCTGCGCCGGTAATCCGGTATCACGCTACCTGCTGCTGCCCTGCATCGGCACCTTTGTGTTCTGCAACCCAATGACCCTGAGTCTGGGCCGTTTCATGCCCGAAAAGTACAAGCCCAGCTATTACGCCGCGGCCTCTTACAGCTGCCATTCGATGAACGGTCTGTTCCCACACATCAATCCCGGTGAGCTGTTTGTCTATCTCGGTATCGCCAGCGGCTTAACCACGCTCGGCCTGCCACTGGGGCCCCTGGCGGTGAGTTACCTGCTGGTGGGACTGGTGACTAACTTCTTCCGCGGCTGGGTGACCGATCTGACGACCGCCATCTTTGAAAAAAAAATGGGGATTCAGCTTGAACAGAACGTGCAACTTTCAGGAGCCACAGCATGACCCGTATTCGTATTGAAAAAGGAGCCGGCGGATGGGGCGGCCCGCTTGAGCTCGATGCCGTAGCAGGAAAGAAAATTGTCTATATCACCGCAGGGACTCGCCCGGCGATCGTCGACAAACTGAGCGCACTCACCGGCTGGGAAGCGGTGGATGGTTTTAAAGAGGGTGAACCGGCTGAGGCAGAAATTGGCGTGGCGGTGATCGACTGCGGCGGTACCTTACGCTGCGGAATTTACCCGAAACGACGCATTCCGACCGTTAACATCCACTCCACCGGTAAATCAGGACCACTGGCACAGCATATCGTTGAAGAGATTTATGTTTCCGGTGTTAAAGAAGAGAACATTCGTCTTATAGAGGACGCGGGGGCTACCGCCACCACGGTGGCCATAACACCACCGAAGTCTGAACCCCGTGATTACGACAGCAGTAAAAAGATTACCGAGCAGAGCGACGGTCTGCTGGCAAAAGTGGGGATGGGAATGGGCTCCGCCGTGGCTGTGTTGTTCCAGTCCGGACGCGACACCATCGATACGGTGCTGAAAACCATTTTACCTTTTATGGCATTCGTCTCAGCGCTGATCGGCATCATCATGGCCTCCGGTCTGGGTGACTGGATAGCTCACGGTCTGGCCCCGCTCGCCAGCCATCCACTGGGACTCGTGACGCTAGCGCTGATCTGCTCGTTCCCGTTGCTGTCCCCTTTCCTCGGTCCCGGCGCTGTCATCGCGCAGGTGATAGGTGTCCTGATTGGCGTGCAGATTGGCCTCGGCAATATTCCTCCGCATCTTGCCCTGCCGGCGCTGTTCGCCATTAATGCGCAGGCCGCATGTGACTTCATTCCGGTCGGGCTTTCTCTTGCCGAAGCGCGCCAGGACACCGTGCGCGTGGGCGTCCCTTCCGTGCTGGTCAGCCGCTTCCTGACCGGGGCCCCAACGGTGCTGATTGCCTGGTTTGTTTCCGGATTTATTTATCAATAAGAGGTTCCTGTGATGACCGTGATTTACCAGACCACCATTGTCCGTATCGGCCAGAGCGCGCCTGACGCGCTCGACGACAACATGCTGATCACCTTTCGCGAAGGCGCACCGGCGGATATCGAAGAGTTCTGCTTTATCCACTGCCACGGCGAACTGAATGGCGAGCTCAAACCTGGCGGCCAGCTGGAATTAGGCGAGACGCGCTATGTCGTGACCGCCGTGGGCGACGTTGCCGGGCAAAATCTTCGTGAACTGGGTCATATCACCCTGCGATTTGATGGCCAACCGCAGGCGGAATACCCCGGCACAGTACATGTCGACGGACCTGTTCCGCAGGCCATCGTCCCCGGCTGCACTTTGAAGTTTGTTGCGTAATTTAAGGAGAAAGAGATGAATCAGGTTGCCGTTGTCATTGGTGGTGGACAAACCTTAGGAGAGTTTCTCTGCCGTGGGCTTGCCGCCGCAGGTTACCGCGTTGCCGTCGTGGATATTCAAAGCGAAAAAGCCGCCCGCGTCGCCAGCGCGATTAATCAGGAATACGGTGAAAGCGTCGCCTGGGGGTTTGGCGCTGACGCCACCAGCGAGCAAAGCGTTATGGCCCTCGCCCGCGGCGTGGACGAGATATTTGGTCGTACCGATCTGCTGGTCTACAGCGCCGGTATCGCCAAGGCCGCATTTATCAGCGACTTTGAGTTGGGGGACTTTGACCGCTCATTGCAGGTCAATCTGGTGGGCTATTTCCTCTGCGCCCGTGAGTTCTCCCGCCTGATGATCCGTGATGGTGTTGAAGGGCGAATCATTCAGATCAACTCAAAATCAGGCAAAGTGGGGAGTAAACATAACTCCGGTTACAGCGCCGCGAAATTTGGCGGCGTAGGGCTGACGCAATCCCTGGCCCTGGACCTGGCTGAATACGGCATTACCGTGCATTCGCTGATGCTCGGCAATCTGCTGCAATCGCCCATGTTCCAGTCCCTGCTGCCGCAATACGCTACCAAGCTTGGCATCCAGGCCGACGAGGTGGAGCAGTACTACATCGATAAAGTTCCGCTCAAACGCGGATGCGACTATCAGGACGTGCTGAACATGCTGCTGTTTTATGCCAGCCCGAAAGCGTCATATTGCACCGGGCAGTCAATTAATATCACCGGCGGGCAGGTCATGTTCTGAGTCTCTTCCCCGGTAGTGCGGTGCTACCGGGCCGACACACCCCAGAGCCGGATCAGGCGTAGTCGCCCTCCGGCAAACAAGGAGCCAATATGGTCACAGCACTGATCACCGTCGCGGTAATTGCCTGGATCTGCCAGCTGGCGTTAGGCGGCTGGCAAATCCACCAGTTCAATCGCGCATTTAACGCCCTCTGTCAGCAAGGACGCGTCGGCGTCGGGCGCTCAGGCGGACGCTTCAAACCCCGCGTGGTGATCGCCGTCGCGCTGGACGATCAACACCGGGTCTGCGATACCTTGATCATGCGTGGTTTGACCGTTTTTGCCCGGCCGGCGAAAATCCCGGCAATTAACGGTCTGTTCTTACAAGAATTAGAGCCTGATGTGATCTTTCCCCATGATTCACTCTGTCAGAATGCACTATCATTAGCGCTTAATCTGAAACATGGATAATTTCGTTGTGAACGGTATAAGCTTGCGAAATTATCATTTCGCAACTTAAGGAATACAGCGCCCATGAAACCACGTCAGCGGCAGGCGGCCATTCTCGAGCATCTGCAAAAGCAAGGAAAATGCTCGGTTGAAGAACTGGCCCACTACTTTGACACCACTGGCACGACGATACGCAAGGACCTGGTATTACTCGAAAACGCCGGCACCGTCATTCGCACCTATGGCGGAGTAGTGCTTAATAAAGACGAAGCCGACCCGCCTATCGATCATAAAACGCTGATCAACACCCAGCAGAAAGCGTTAATTGCTGAAGCAGCGGTTTCATTTATCCATGACGGCGACTCAATCATCCTGGATGCCGGGAGCACGGTTCTGCAGATGATCCCGATGCTCAGCCGCTTCAATAACATCACAGTGATGACCAACAGCCTGCATATCGTCAACGCCCTGTCCGAGTTCGACAGCGAACAAACCATTCTGATGCCGGGCGGTACCTTTCGTAAAAAATCCGCTTCGTTTCACGGCCAACTGGCAGAGAACGCCTTCGAGCACTTCAGCTTCGATAAACTGTTTATGGGGACCGACGGTATCGACCTGAACGCGGGTGTCACCACGTTCAACGAGGTGTTCAGCGTCAGCAAAGCCATGTGTAATGCCGCACGCGAAGTGATCCTGATGGCCGATTCGTCAAAATTTGGTCGTAAAAGCCCCAACATTGTCTGTAGCCTTGAAAGTGTCGATAAGCTGATTACCGACGCAGGCATCGAGCCAGCGTTCCGAACCGCGCTGGAAGAGAAAGGAATCAAAGTCATTGTTACCGGAGAAAAAGATGAGTGATTTTCTGCTAAACACAGGCCGTCAGACGTTAATGCTGGAGCTTCAGGAAGCCAGCCGACTGCCGGAAAGGCTGGGCGAGGATTTTGTTCGCGCGGCCAATACCATCATCCACTGCGAAGGCAAAGTGATTGTCGCGGGCATTGGCAAATCCGGCCATATCGGCAAAAAAATTGCTGCCACGCTCGCCAGCACCGGCACGCCTGCGTTCTTTGTCCATCCAGCTGAAGCGCTGCATGGCGATTTGGGGATGATTGAAAGCCGCGACGTGATGCTGTTTATCTCCTATTCCGGCTCGGCGAAAGAGCTGGATTTAATCATTCCCCGCCTGCAAGAAAAATCGGTCGCTCTGCTGGCGATGACCGGGAAATCACGCTCTCCGCTGGCATTGGCCGCCAAAGCCACGCTGGATATTTCCGTGGAACGCGAAGCCTGCCCGATGCATCTCGCCCCCACGTCCAGCACCGTTAACACCCTGATGATGGGCGATGCGCTGGCGATGGCGGTGATGCAGGCGCGCGGCTTTAACGAAGAAGATTTTGCCCGTTCACATCCGGCGGGCGCGTTGGGTGCACGTTTGCTGAATAAAGTGCATCATCTGATGCGCACCGACGACGCCATCCCGCAGGTGAAACTCACCACCAACGTGATGGACGCGATGCTTGAACTGAGCCGCACCGGGCTGGGATTAGTTGCGGTGTGCGATGAAAACGGTCTGGTCAAAGGAGTCTTTACCGACGGCGACCTGCGACGCTGGCTGGTCGGCGGCGGTAAACTGGAAGCAGTGGTCAGCGATGCCATGACCAGCGGCGGCCTGACGCTCAACGCCGAAAGCCGCGCCGTCGAAGCCAAAGAAATCCTGATGAAACGTAAAATCACCGCCGCGCCGGTGGTGGACGACAGCGGCAAGCTGTGCGGTGCGATCAACCTGCAGGATTTCTACCAGGCCGGAATTATCTAACCTTTCAGCCCCAGACGTTTCGCCAGCCGATGCAGGTTGGCGACGTCTGTCTCCAGCGCCCGCGCGCAGGCCGCCCAGCTGCGGTTATTCTGCTCCAGCGTGCGGGTAATCATCTGACGCTGAAACTCTTCCGTCGCCTCTCGCAAATTTTCATTAAGGATGACGGGCGCTTCCGCCAATGCAACGGGAACAGCATCATCACGCAGGGAAAAATGCCGGGCGTGGATCACCACTTCATCGCCAGTCCGCGTGGCTCGCGCAAGGACCACCGCACGATGAATGGCATGTTCCAGCTCACGCACATTCCCCGGCCAGCCGTAGCTCAACAGATGGTTACGCGCGCCGGGGCTGAGCACCACGCGGGAAAGTCCCATTTTTAACCGACACTGCTCGCAAAAATAGCCAGCCAGCAAGACCACATCTTCACCGCGCTCACGCAGCGGCGGCACGGAAAGCGGAAACACGCTTAAGCGATGGAACAAATCGGCGCGAAAATTCCCGGCCAGCACCTCTTCGCGCAGGTCACGGTTCGTCGCCGCCAGCACACGGACATCCACCCGCAGGCTGCGGTCATCACCGACGCGCTGAATATCGCCGTACTGCAACACGCGCAGCAGCTTAGCCTGCAACGCCTGCGACAATTCACCGATTTCATCGAGGAAAAGCGTGCCGTTGTCGGCCATTTCAAACTTGCCGCTGCGGTTGCTGATGGCTCCCGTAAACGCCCCTTTCACATGACCGAACAGCTCGCTTTCCGCCACACTTTCCGGCAGCGCGGCACAGTTCAGATAGACCAGCGGATTGATCGCGCGTGGCGAACCTTCGTGGATCGCCTTCGCCACCAGCTCTTTCCCGGTGCCGGTTTCCCCGCTGATTAAGACGTTCAGATCGGACGCCGCAACGATGTCGATCTCCTTTTTAAGCTGCGTCATACCCGGCGACAGGCCGATCATTTCCGTATGCGCCACCTGCTCAAACACCGCCGGACTGCCCGGCAAAATATTCTGACTCTCCAGCTGTTCAATCAGCAGCGCATTGTTCAGCGCCCCGGCGGCCAGGGCGGCAATCAGGCGCAATTCTTCATCGCTAAAAGTATCGAACTGGTCTGGCAGGAGTCCGTCGAGGGTCAGCGCACCAATCAGATTTTGCCCGGCAAACAGCGGCAGGCCGATGCAGGCGTGAACCTTCAGACTCTCCTGGCCGGGAATTAAGCCATCGTAGGGGTCGGGCAAGTCGCTATCAGCAGGAAAGCGCACCACGTCACCCGCGCGGGCGATAGTCTCCAGGCGTGGATGGCCCTCAAGCGTAAATCGCCGCCCCAGCACGTCCTGTGCCAGCCCGTCGATCGCCAGTGGAATGAACTGCCGACCTTCGTAGCGCAGCAGCGCCGAAGCGTCGCAATCCAGTACGTGACGCAGCGTGGAAATCAGCCGCTGGAAGCGGTCCTGATGGCCCACACCGGCCTGTAATTCAATGGCGATCTTCGCCAGCACCTCTACGGAAAAGCTCATTTTCGCCTCACGGTCATTTTGACAATGCATACTGTCATATTGACGATAAACTGCATAGTCATTTCGACTACCCATTGCGAGTGAGTTTTTATAAAACCATTTAAATTAATAATTTAAAAAACTGGCACGCAACTTGATATAGCCAAACCATCTTATTGAAAAACACCGTCTTAATTTGAGGTTGCTATGTCTATTCTGGTTAAAAATAACATTCATTGGGTTGGCCAACGTGACTGGGAAGTGCGTGATTTTCACGGGACCGAATACAAAACGCTGCGCGGCAGCAGCTATAACAGCTATCTGATCCGTGAAGGCAAAAACGTGCTGATCGATACCGTCGATCACAAATTCAGCCGCGAGTTCGTGCAGAACCTGCGCAGCGAAATCGATCTGAATGACATTGATTACATCGTGATTAACCACGCGGAAGAGGACCACGCGGGCGCGCTGACCGAGCTGATGTCTTATATTCCCAACACGCCAATCTACTGCACCACCAACGCCATCGATTCGATTAACGGCCACCACCATCATCCAGAGTGGAATTTCCACACCGTCAAAACCGGTGATGCGCTGGACATTGGCAACGGCAAGCAGCTGATCTTTGTTGAAACCCCGATGCTGCACTGGCCCGACAGCATGATGACCTACATGACCGGCGACGCGGTGCTGTTCAGTAACGACGCCTTCGGCCAGCACTACTGCGACGAACGTCTGTTTAACGATGAAGTGGATCAGACCGAGCTGTTCGAACAGTGCCAGCGCTACTACGCCAACATCCTGACCCCGTTCAGCCGCCTGGTGACACCAAAAATCACCGAAATCCTTGGCTTCAATCTGCCGGTCGATATGATTGCCACCTCGCACGGCGTGGTCTGGCGTGAAAACCCAACCCAAATCGTGGAGCTGTATCTGAAATGGGCGGCAGATTATCAGGAAGATCGCATTACGCTGTTCTACGACACGATGTCCAACAACACCCGCATGATGGCGGACGCCATTGCCCAGGGCATCAACGAAGTCGACCCGAACGTGGCGGTGAAAATCTTCAACGTGGCGCGCAGCGATAAGAATGAAATCCTGACCAACGTTTTCCGCTCGAAAGGCGTGCTGGTCGGCACCTCCACCATGAATAATGTGATGATGCCGAAAATCGCCGGTCTGGTCGAAGAGATGACTGGCCTGCGTTTTCGCAACAAACGCGCCAGCGCCTTTGGCTCCCACGGCTGGAGCGGCGGCGCGGTGGATCGTCTCTCCACCCGTCTACAGGATGCCGGTTTTGAGATGTCGATGAGCCTGAAAGCGAAATGGCGTCCGGACATCGACGCCCTGGAGATTTGCCGTCAGCACGGCCGCGATATCGCACGCCAGTGGGCGCTCGCTCCACTGCCGGAAGCGGCACCAAAAGCACCGGAACAGAAAGACGATTGCGCCTGCGCTGCGGCAGCAGCAGCCGATCTCGGCCCTTGCATGCAGTGCAGTGTCTGCCAGTGGATTTACGATCCTTCTCTCGGCGAGCCTTTGCAGGATGTCGCACCGGGCACCCCGTGGCGCGACGTACCGGACAACTTCCTGTGCCCGGAATGTTCCCTCGGTAAAGACGTCTTCGATGAACTGGCCGCGGAGGCAAAATGAACCACGGAATTGTGATCATCGGCTCGGGCTTTGCCGCCCGCCAGCTGGTGAAAAATATTCGTAAGCAAGACGCGAACGTCCCGCTGACAGTGATCGCCGCAGACAGCATGGACGAGTACAACAAGCCTGATTTAAGCCATGTCATCAGCCAGAATCAGCGTGCAGACGACCTTACCCGCCAGACGGCGGGGGAGTTCGCTGAACAGTTTAACCTGCGACTTTTTCCGCATACGTGGGTCACGGATATCGACGCCAGCGCCCATGTAGTGAAGGGCAAAGACCAGCAGTGGCAGTACGACAAACTGGTGCTGGCGACGGGGGCGTCTGCCTTTGTGCCTCCCGTTGAAGGCCGCGAGCTGATGCTAACGTTGAACAGCCAGCAGGAGTATCAGGCCAGCGAAACCACGCTTCGCGACGCGCAGCGGGTCATGATTGTTGGCGGCGGTCTGATTGGCACCGAACTGGCGATGGATTTTTGTCGCGCCGGGAAAGCGGTCACCCTGGTCGATCACGCCGCCAGCATTCTCTCAGCCCTGATGCCCGCAGAAGTGAGCAGTCGCTTACAGCATCGGTTAACGGAAATGGGCGTGCATTTGCTGCTGAAATCTCAGCTCCAGAG
Organism: Lelliottia sp. 7254-16; assembly: GCF_002922995.1. Lineage (NCBI taxonomy): Bacteria > Pseudomonadati > Pseudomonadota > Gammaproteobacteria > Enterobacterales > Enterobacteriaceae > Lelliottia > Lelliottia sp. 7254-16. Next base: position 202,345 of record NZ_PQVS01000006.1, on the reverse strand, counting down.
CCTGATGAAAATCGATAATGGCATTCGCGCCACGCTGGGTAGCAACCGCAGCGTTGAGGTCGATGTGGTGATCGCAGCGACGGGCCTGCGCCCGGAAACTGCGCTGGCGCATCGTGCCGGAGCGGAGATCAACCGCGGCGTGAAGGTGGATAGCTATCTGCAAACCACTCAGCCCGACGTTTACGCTCTCGGCGACTGTGCAGAAATCAACGGCCAGGTCCTGCCGTTCCTGCAACCGATTCAGATAAGCGCGATGTATCTGGCGAAAAATCTGTTAGGTGCAAGCGCACCGCTAAAACTGCCTGCGATGCTGGTGAAAATCAAAACGCCAGAACTGCCGCTGCATCTCGCAGGAGAGACTCAGCGACAGGATTTAAACTGGCAAATGATGATTGAACCACAGGGCATGGTTGCGAAAGGTGCCGACACTGACGGTCAACTTCGCGCTTTTGTGGTTAGCGAAGATCGGATGAAGGAGGCTTTCGCCCTGCTGAAGTCGCTGCCCGTTTAACCCTCAAACCTCTGCCACGCTGACTTAACCTTTGGATTTTATGATCCACAGCCCCGGTGTCCCGGGGCTTTTTTTTACGCATTCTGTGCACGAGATAAATACAAATAAGATAAATCACGACTGTCAGTCCCTTGTCTATTATTTATTTGAATATAAAGGACAAGGTGAATTAAATATTTACGCGCGCTATTTATCCACCCCGAACCATATATAATTTTTATTATTGATAAAGAGATTATCGGACGTAATTTAATTGTAACGCATAATAAAAAGCAATTTATGTTTAGATTATTTTTTTAAATACTGATTTGTGCCATCCGACACCGCCAGCGCGTCGTAACCGCGCCAGCGGTAGTTGAGCATTGAGACCAGCCAGCAGGCGATAAACAGGCCCACCACCACAAATCCGGCATCGCCGAGATTGTCATTAATAGCAGCCACTGCGTTCCATATCCCGCCGCGTAATTCAAACTTATCCATCACCAGGCCCATTGCTTCCAGCCCGCCAATAAATAATGCAACCACTACCGACGTACCGGTAATCGTCATGTTGTAATAAAGCTTGCGCTGCGGTTTATTAAATGCCCAGCCGTATGCGCCAATCATCAGTAAATTATCAAGCGTATCCACCAGCGCCATTCCGCTCGCAAACAGTGCCGGGAAGATCATAATCGCCCACACCGACATACCGTTTGATGCGCTGGCGGCAGAAATGCCCAGCACGCCAATTTCGGTGGCGGTATCAAACCCGAGGCCAAACAAAAATCCCACCAGATACATCTGCCAGCTTTTGCTGACCAGACGGAACGTCGCACCAAATAACCAGCTCATCACGCCGCCCTGCACGGCAGGTTCAGCGTTTATCGACTGACCTTTTTTCAAGGCCTGAAAACTGCGCCACACGCCGCTCAGGATAACCATATTGACCAGCGCCATCGCCAGTAAAAAGGTCGCGGAAACCGCCATACCAATCAGACCACCGGTCTCGTGAAACCAGCCCATGTTCTTTTGAAATGCACTCGCGGTGGCAGCAATCGCCACCGAGGCCAGCACCACAATGGTTGAGTGGCCCAGCGAAAACCATGCGCCCACGCCGGATGGCCGTTTGCCCTGCTGCATCATTTTGCGCGTGACCGTATCAATCGCCGCAATATGATCCGCATCGACCGCGTGGCGCAACCCGTAACACCACGCCAGCAGACTGGCCGCCATCAGCGTGGTACTGTCGCTAAAAGTGTGCCAGGCCCAGACCCACGCCAGCACGTTGACCGCCAGCAGAATCATGAGTAAAGGTTCGTTACGCACCCATCGTTGCATATCAGTTCCTGTGTGCAGAATGTCGGGCCGCAGCGACCACTGCCTGCCCAAATGAGATTGCCCCATCGCCCGCAGGCAATTTTTCCGGGAAAAGGAGCGTATAACCTGAAAGATAACGTTGCAGCCGCGATCTGAGCAGCCGGTTGTGCAGCACGCCGCCGCTGAAGCAGAGTGTCGAAATGCCTAAGCGCCGGGCGTGATACATCAGCAGATTAGCCAACCCTTTTGCCAGCGCGTCATGGAATATCCACGCGCGTTCGCCGGGCGTCGCCTGCCAGTCGAACCACTGACGCCAGAATGTGGACATATCGTCCACCGCCAGCGTGACCGGATGATTCACGCCAGCGCATGTCGCGGCGAGCGCCTCAAGCTGGCAGGCGGCTTCACCTTCGTAGCGTTGTCTGTCGGGCGCAATACCGAGCGCACAGGCAACGGCGTCAAACAATCGCCCGCAGGAGGAAGCCCGCGGGGCGTTAATCCCTCGTTCCATTGCCGTCGCCAGCAGTCGCCAATTTTGCGCCTGCACGGCGCGCGTTTCCGGTCGGGACTGCCAGTCCGGAATAAACGCCAGAGACTGGGCGAGCAGATTACGCCACGGTTCGATAGCCGCCAGATCGCCGCCCGGCAGCACCACTGCGGGCAATCCGCCGAGGTGTTCGCACTCACGATAGTTCACACGTAAGCACTCACCGCCCCACAGCGCACCGTTTTCACCCATTCCGATTCCGTCGAGTGTGAGGGCAACCACATCACCGCCGTCCAGCGGCCAACCGTTTTCCGCCAGACATGCCGCGGCGTGAGCATGGTGATGGAGCACCGTTTCTTTCGGCAACGCCAGCGCATCGGCCCATTGAGCAGAACGGTAGCCCGGATGGGCATCACACACCACGCGTTCCGGTAGAAAATCATACATTTGCTGAATGACGGCCAGCGCCTCGCGCCACTGATGCTCGACCCCGTCGTCACTGAGATCGCCAAAATGCTGACTCAGCACAGCCTGCCCGCCGCGCACCAGGCAGAAGGTGTTTTTCATCTCCGCGCCGAGGCACAGCATCGGCGGAATATCATGAAATCCTTCAGGCAGTGGGATGGCGTCAGGGACAAAACCCCGCGCGCGGCGCAGCATCGCGCCGTGCGCGTCGATCACCGAATCATCCATACGCTGCAAAATATCGCGGTTGTGCAGCAAAAATCCGTCGGCTATCTCGCGTAGCTCATCCAGCGCCTGTTCGTTGCTGATCACCGGCGGTTTACCGCTCAGATTTCCGGAGGTCATCACCAGCGGGCGAGCGCAGTCGTCCATCAGCAAATGTTGCAGCGGATTGGACGCCAGCATTACGCCGATGCAATCCAGGCCTGGCGCAATCCCATCGGGCAACGGGGGTAAATCGCTTTTCGCGATCAGCACAATCGGCGCAGCGGGGGAAAGTAAGCGCTCCCGAACATCGACAGGCAAATCACCGACATGAGGCAGCATCACCGCCAGCGGTTTACCCGGACGATGTTTACGCTCACGCAGCCGCGCCACCGCTACATCATTACTGGCATCGCAGGCCAGATGAAAACCGCCGAGGCCTTTTATCGCCACAATCCCGCCGCTTTTCAGCATCGCAACCGCAGCCGTTAACGCTGAATCACGCGTTTGTAGATCGTCACCCGCACGCCATTCAAGCTGCGGCCCACAGTCAGGGCAAGCCACCGGCTGGGCGTGAAAACGGCGATCCGCCGGATTGCGGTATTCGCTCTCACACGGAGAGCAAAGCGGGAAGTTGGCCATCGCCGTAGCGGGCCGGTCGTAGGGCATCGCGCGAATGATGGTAAAACGCGGGCCGCAGTGGGTGCAGTTGATAAAAGGATAGCGATAGCGGCGCTCACGCGGATCGCGCATCTCCGCCAGACAGGCCGGACAGGTCGCGGCATCCGGCACGATTTGGGTCGCCATTGCACCGCCCGCGCTGTGGCGGATGGTGAAACTCGCAGGATTTTGCGACCAGGCAAATGCCTGCATTTCTACGCTGTCGATACGCGCCAGCGGTGGGCAGTTCAGCAACAGCTGTTGTTGAAATGCCGTCGCATCGCCCGCCAGACGCACCAGCACGCCTTCGCCGTCGTTACAGACATCACCGCGAAGACCCAGCTGATTCGCCAACTGCCAGACAAAGGGGCGGAAACCCACCCCCTGTACCTTGCCGCGCACCCGTAGCTGCACGCCGTTGCCAGTCATCGTGGCTTAAAACAGCATTGATGAAGAGGTGTCGAACGCCGCGCGACGGCGCTTCTCGGCGCTCATCTGTTCGAGTTTATTACGATCGATGCAGACCAGGGCGTGCGTCGGACAGGCTTCAATGCACGCCGGGCCGCTTTCACGGTGGTTGCACAGGTCGCATTTGTTAGCTTCCGCTTTGTCGGCCCGCACGCTGAGACCCGCGCCGCTATTGCGCACAACCGGGCGTACCACCACTTCCATCGCGCCATACGGACAGGCCACCACGCAGGTTTTGCAGCCGATACAGCGCTCCTGCATCACCTGCACAAAGCCATTTTCGCGATTGATCGCCCCGTTTGGACAGACGTTGGCGCAGGGTGCATCTTCGCACTGGCGGCAGATAGCTGCCGTTGAGATGTTCACGCCTTTGATAACGTGAATGCGCGGCAGGAAAGATTCGGGGGTCAGGGACGCACAATCCTGCTGCGCCTGATGAGACACAACGCAAGCCACTTCGCAGGTACGACAGCCAATACATTTACTGGCATCGGCCATAATAAAACGGTTCATCTGCTTCTCCAGCATTAAGTTATGCGGCGAAACATACATAAAACGTGCCACATTTTAATATGCTGATTTCACTGAACTTAATCAGTGACCCCAGATGTCATCGTCACGAGTGACGATGACATCTGTCGACGTCAGACATGGGCTTTGGCAGCGACAGAATCGCGCAGGATAAGCTCGCCGGGGAAGGCCTGCTGGCTGGTAAATTCGCCGCCGTCGAGCATAAAAATCAGGCGGCTAATGGTCTCTTTGATCATCTCGGTGACCGGAATACGGACGCTGGAGAGCGACGGCACGGTATACGGCGCGATGGAAACATCATCAAAACCAATGACGGAGACCTCGCCCGGCGAGGCAATCCCGCTGTTATGTAGCTGCTTTAGCGCACCTATCGCCATATCGTCATTACTGGCGACCAGCGCGGTGAATGTCTCTTTGCGTGCAAGTAGCGTGGCCACCCCCGCCGCCCCGCTTTCCGGCGTCCATTTGCCCTCAACCAGCAGTTCATCACGCAGGGGAATACCGTGTTGGGCCAGGGCCTCACGGTAGCCAGAAAGACGTTCGATACCGGTGGGCGAATCCAGCGAGCCGGTGATAAAAGCGATATCGCGATGGCCCATCTCAATTAGCTGCGATACAGCGTCCTGACACGAGGCTTTATGATCGGACCACACACAATGGCTGCTGTTTTTGCGCAGACGACGGTTGAGCACCATGATCGGCTGCACCTGCTTTTCGACGATCTCGTCCATCTCATCGACGCTTAAAAAGCGCGGATAGATGATGATCGCATCGCAGCGCATGTCGAGCAGATACTGAATCGCCTCGCGCTCTTCATCGGCGCTGTGTTTGCCATCCGCCAGAATCAGCTGGCGACCTTTTTCTTCCGTCATACGCGCGGCGTGAAACAGCAGCTCACTGAAATACACGCCGTGATAAAGGGTGTTGGTGACCACCAACCCCAGGGTTTGCGTGCGCTTTGCAGCCAGATTTCGCGCCAGCAAATTCGGGCGATAGCCGCTCTCTTCGATCGCCTTAAAAACGCGGTCTTTGGTTTCCTGGCCTACGTAACCATTGCCCGAAAGCACCCGAGAAACCGTCGCCTTCGACACCCCTGCCCGCTTCGCCACTTCCAGCATCGTGGTCATGTAATCATTCCATCAAAAACTAATGCGCCGAAGTGTACTGCACCGCGCGAAAATTGTCGCAGCGCGTATCTCACGCTTTTGAATGCTCAAAGTGATCGTTATCACGAATGTAAAAAATGCACATGCGACCATCTTGTTTCATACAAAGAAACTCATCATGATTTTGTGGAACCGGTTTCCTACACGTTCTCACCATTAAAACAGGATCAACTCCGATGGCCAAAAATTATGCCGCGCTGGCGAAAGACGTTGTCAGTGCGCTCGGCGGCAAAGACAACATCGTCGCCGTCACCCACTGTATGACGCGCCTGCGCTTTGTGTTGCAGGACGAAAGCGCCATCGACAGCGCCACCCTCAAAAGCATCAGCGGCGTGCTCGGCGTGGTGCGTAACGACAACCAGTGCCAGGTGATTATTGGCAACACCGTTTCTCAGGCGTACCGCGAAGTAGTGAATCTGCTGCCTGCCGGAATGCGCCCTGCCGAGCCGCAAGGCCCGCAAAAACTGACCCTGCGCCGGATCGGTGCCGGGGTTCTCGACGCGCTGATCGGCACTATGTCTCCGCTGATCCCGGCGATCATCGGTGGTTCGATGGTCAAGCTGCTGGCGATGATCTTAGAAATGACCGGCGTGCTGACCAAAGGCGCACCGACGCTCACTATTCTGACGGTGATCGGCGACGGCGCATTCTTCTTCCTGCCGCTGATGGTGGCCGCATCTGCTGCCGTAAAATTCAAAACCAACATGTCGCTGGCGATTGCTATCGCGGGCGTGCTGGTTCATCCAAGCTTTATCGAGCTGATGGCGAAAGCCACCCAGGGCGAGCACGTCGAGTTCGCGTTTATCCCGGTGACCGCAGTGAAATACACCTACACGGTGATCCCGGCGCTGGTGATGACCTGGTGCCTGTCGTACATCGAGCGCTGGGTGGACAAAATCACCCCGGCGGTGACTAAAAACTTCCTCAAACCGATGCTGATTGTGCTGATTGCCGCCCCGCTGGCTATCCTGTTGATTGGTCCGATTGGCATCTGGATTGGCACCGCGATTTCCGCGCTGGTTTACACCGTGCATGATTATCTCGGCTGGCTGTCCGTCGCCATCATGGGCGCACTGTGGCCGCTGCTGGTGATGACCGGGATGCACCGCGTCTTTACGCCTACCATCATTCAGACCATCGCCGAAACCGGCAAAGAGGGAATGGTCATGCCGTCGGAAATCGGCGCCAACCTGTCGCTCGGCGGTTCTTCGCTGGCGGTGGCGTGGAAAACCAAAAACCCAGAGCTGCGCCAGACCGCACTTGCGGCGGCGGCGTCCGCCATCATGGCGGGTATTTCTGAACCGGCGCTGTACGGCGTGGCGATTCGCCTGAAACGCCCGCTGATTGCGAGCCTGATAAGCGGCTTTATCTGCGGCGCTATCGCTGGAATGGCGGGGCTTGCCAGCCATTCGATGGCGGCACCGGGTCTGTTCACCAGCGTGCAGTTCTTCGATCCGGCCAACCCGATGACCATCGTCTGGGTATTTGGCGTGATGGCCCTGGCGGTGGTGCTCTCGTTTGTTCTGACGCTGATCCTGGGTTTTGAGGATATCCCGGTAGAAGACGAAGCCGAGAAAGCACGTGCCCTGCAGGCTGCACCGGTCCCGGCACAAGAAGCACGCGCATAAATGAATAACGAGGTAAAAATGTCTGTTTTTCCACAAGGATTTTTATGGGGCGGCGCACTGGCCGCCAACCAGAGTGAAGGCGCTTACCGTGAAGGCGGCAAAGGGCTGACCACCGTCGATATGATTCCCCACGGCGCGAACCGTATGGCGGTAAAGGTCGGCAAGGAAAAACGTTTTACGCTTCGCGACGACGAGTTTTACCCAAGCCACGAGGCGATTGATTTTTACCATCGCTACAAAGAAGACATCGCCCTGATGGCGGAGATGGGTTTTACGGTGTTTCGGACCTCGATTGCCTGGAGCCGTCTCTACCCGAACGGCGACGAGCCGCTGCCAAATCAGGACGGCATTGCCTTTTACCGCGCGGTGTTTGAAGAGTGCAAAAAGTACAACATTGAACCGCTGGTGACGCTGTGCCACTTTGATGTGCCGATGCATCTGGTGACGGAATACGGCTCCTGGCGCAACCGCAAAATGGTGGATTTCTTCGCCCGCTACGCGCACACCTGCTTTGAAGAGTTCAACGGTCTGGTGAAATACTGGCTGACCTTCAACGAGATCAACATCATGCTGCACAGCCCGTTCTCGGGGGCGGGTCTGGTGTTTGAAGAAGGCGAGAACGAAGATCAGGTGAAATACCAGGCTGCGCACCACGAGCTGGTGGCGAGTGCACTGGCGACCAAAATCGCCCATGAGGTGAACCCGGAAAACCAGGTCGGCTGCATGCTGGCGGGCGGGAATTTCTACCCTTACTCCTGCAAGCCGGAAGACGTGTGGACGGCGCTGGAAAAAGACCGCGAGAACCTGTTCTTTATCGACGTGCAGGCGCGTGGGACTTATCCAGCCTATTCGGCGCGCGTGTTCCGCGAAAAAGGGGTAACGATTGTCAAAGACCCGGCCGACGATCAGATCCTCAAGCACACCGTCGATTTTGTCTCGTTTAGCTATTACGCATCACGCTGCGCCTCGGCGGAGATGAACGCCAACAACACCAGCGCGGCAAACATCGTTAAATCCCTGCGTAACCCGCATATCGAAGTGAGCGAATGGGGCTGGGGCATTGACCCGCTGGGCCTGCGCATCACCATGAACATGATGTACGACCGCTACCAGAAACCGCTGTTCCTGGTGGAAAACGGGTTAGGCGCGAAAGACGAGATCGACGCGAATGGTGAGATTAACGACGATTATCGCATTAGCTATCTGCGCGAACACATCCGCGCGATGGGCGATGCGATTGAAGACGGCGTACCGCTGATGGGCTACACCACCTGGGGCTGTATCGATCTGGTGGCGGCATCCACCGGCGAGATGAGCAAGCGCTACGGGTTTGTCTACGTCGATCGCGACGATGCAGGCCACGGCACGCTGGACCGGAAACGCAAAAAATCGTTCTGGTGGTATAAGAAGGTGATTGCGAGTAACGGGGCGGATTTGGGGTAGCCGAACGTCCTCCGAACGGTCCCCTCTCCCTGTGGGAGAGGGTTAGGGTGAGGGGAACCCGCGTCACAGGACTGACAGGTATGTGCGCTCTGGTGCCCTCACCCCGGCCCTCTCCCACAGGGAGAGGGAGATAACGGCCCAACCGGTAAGCGCAGCGCCACCGGGCAATGTCAGGCCGCAGCGCCGTTTCCCGCCGGGTGGCGGCTACGCCTTACCCGGCCTACAAAACCATAGGCCGGTGCAAGCCTTTGTAGGCCCGGTAAGGCGTAGCCGCCACCGGGCAATCACCGCTCAGAGCTGCGCAAATCCCCCATCCCCCACCCACCCTGCCAGCCGGGAATACACCACCTCAACGGCCGCTTTAATTGCTGGCGTCATCGGATAATAAAACCCGACAATATCCGGCTGAATGCCCAAAAACAGCACCTCGCCCACGTCGTCTTTGATCTGATCGACCAGATAGTTAAGCGGCATATTGTGAGTGGTCATCATGAACATCTCGGCGATATCGTCCGGGTCGATCAGGCGGATTTCACCGGGGTTAAGCCCCATATCCGTCGCATCGACAATCAGCAGACGGTTCGGGCGCAGCTCGCGCAGGGCGACCACGTCGTTTTCAGGGGCGCTACCGCCGTCGATCACCCGCCAGTTGCCCTGCGGATTCGCGAAGCACATCTCCGCCAGCAGCGGGCCTGCGCCGTCATCGCCCATCATGCTGTTGCCGACACACAGTAAAACGTCAGTCACGTAATCTCCTCACCATCAGGTAGATGGCGCTCTCCTGATGAATATCATGCAGCATGCTGAGCAGCGTTTTGCTCCACGCCTGCTGGGCGGGGGTCTGCACCGCCAGCGCCGCGTCAAAGGCGTTCGCCAGCATGGCGATATGGTTGCTGTCGATGACGATTTCGCCATACTTCGGCACGCCTTCCATTTTGCGCCGCGCCGTACTGCCCACCTCTAACGTGCCGATCCACTGAAGATAATCGTCCCACGGGCAGCTAAGTGCCGCCTCTAAACAGTCGATTATCCCAAGATGGTGACCAATCGCCAGGCTGTAATAAACCACCTGCTGGGCCGCATCCGGCGTCGCATCGTTCTCATCGATAAACTTACGGCTCAGCTGACTGAACACCACCTGTTCGCTCATCGGATACGCGCCTCGTCCACCACCTGGTTGAGGTTCGCCACGATCTCGTTCAGACGCGGATCTTTTTCCGCCTCCAGCCAGCGCTCAACCTGATGATCACCCTGGCTCAGCAGACGCAGATAGTCATCGGCAATCTGACGGCCATAGCGATATCCGGCAAGACGACGCGCCGTCCGGTCAACCTTCACGCGCAATGGCTGAACCATGTCAGGGTGCAAAATTTGCGCAGGCTGGTTGTCGATTTCCCCCGGCTCGCGGGCATGGATTTTCTGCTCCAGCAGCCCCAGCGCCATCGCAAAACCGTACAGCGTCGCGGCAGGCGTCGGTGGGCAGCCGGGAATATAGACATCCACCGGCACGATTTTGTCGGTCCCGCCCCACACGCAGTAAAGATCGTGGAAGATGCCGCCGCTGTTGCCGCACGCCCCGTAGGAGATGCAGATTTTTGGATCGGGCGCGGATTGCCAGGCGCGCAGCGCCGGGGATCGCATCGCGCGCGTCACTGCACCGGTGAACAGCAGAATGTCCGCATGACGCGGAGACGGCACCACTTTGATACCAAAACGTTCGGCGTCAAACAGCGGTGACAGAGTGGCGAAGATTTCAATCTCGCAGCCGTTGCAGCCCCCGCAGTCCACGCGGTAGACGTAGGCGGAACGTTTGATTTTTTTCAGCAGGGACGCTTTCATGTTGGCGATGGATTCATCCACCGTCATCGGCACCGGAATGCCGTTATCGTCGCGCGGGCCGAGTAAATTATTCATCAGCTGGCTTCTCTCATGTGGCGGGTGATATCGATGCGGTCGGACGGCAGCAGGCACTTCTGGCGTTTGCATTCCGGGCAGGTTTCGAACCCTTCCCGGTGCTGTTCCGCACGCGCATCACCGTTGTGTTTCAGCAGCGCAATGGCGTAGTCGATCTCTTTTTGCACGGCGAACGGATGGTTGCAGACGCGGCAATGGCACAGGTCAAAGCGCGACTGTTGAAGGAAATCGGCTTTGTTCCACACCGCCAGCTCGTACTCCTGCGACAGTTTAATCGCCGCCGTCGGGCAGACCTCTTCGCAGCGGCCGCAAAAAATGCAGCGCCCGAGATTGAACTGCCAGGCCAATTCATTCGTCGCCAGATCCGTTTCCACCGTCAGGGCGTTCGACGGACAGGCGTTCACGCACGCCGCGCAGCCGATGCACTGCTGCGGGTTGTGCTCCGGTTTGCCACGAAAGTTTTTATCGACCGGCATCGGCTCCAGCGGATAACTGCTGGTCACCGTGCCGGTTTTGATCACTTTTTTGATAAAGGTAAACATGACGAATCCTTATTTCAGCGGCGAGTTCTTGCGCTCGATGCTGTAGCGTTCAAGCTCTTTGTACGGCACTACCTGGCTTTTCTTCTTGCGCACATCCACCACCGTCATGCGGTCGGTACAGGAGTAGCAAGGATCGAGACTGCCGATGATCAGGGGTGCGTCAGACACCGTGTTGCCGCGCAGCATGTAGCGCAGGGTCGGCCAGTTGGCGTAGGTCGCCGCACGGCAGCGCCAGCGGTAGAGCTTCTGGTTGTCGCCGGTCATGCTCCAGTGGATATCATCCCCGCGCGGCGCTTCGGAGAACCCGAGCGCGAAGCGGTTCGGAATATAGGTAAAGCCTTCCACCGCCAGCGGACCGCCCGGCAGATTATCCAGACCAAAGTCGATCATATTCAGCGCGGTAAAGACTTCGTTGATGCGCACTTTCAGGCGGGAGATGACGTCGCAGCCCTGCTCGGTGTGGACCGTCATCGGCAGCAAACCGTAGCCAACGAACGGGTGATCGGCGCGGGTATCGCGGGCGTGACCGCTGGCGCGCACCATCGGGCCGACGTTGCTGAAGTCACGGGCAATCTGCGGATCGAGGCGGCCCACTCCGACAGTACGCTGCTCGATGTTAGGCGTGCTGAGCAGCATATCCACCAGATCCTGCACGTCGCGGCGCATCTGCTGCGCCAGCAGGCGGGTCTGGATCATGTCGTCTTTCAGCAGATCGCGGCGAATCCCGCCGATCAGGTTCAGACCGTAGGTTTTACGCGCCCCGGTGAGGATTTCAGCCATTTTCATCGAGGCTTCACGCACGCGGAAGAACTGCATAAACCCGGAGTCAAAGCCGACGAAGTGACAGGCCAGGCCGAGGTTCAGCAGGTGCGAGTGCAAGCGCTCCACTTCCAGCAGAATGGCGCGGATCATCTGCGCGCGCTCTGGCACCACGATGCCCATCGCGTTTTCCACCGAGGTGGTGTAGGCGGTGCTGTGGGCAAAGCCGCAGATCCCGCACACGCGATCGGAAAGGAACGTCACTTCGTTGTAACCCATGCGGGTTTCCGCCAGTTTTTCCATTCCGCGGTGGACGTAGAACAGACGGTAATCGGCGTCGATAATGTTTTCGCCATCGACGAACAGGCGGAAGTGGCCCGGCTCATCAGAGGTGACGTGCAGCGGGCCAATCGGCACCACGTTGTTCTTTTTGCTGCCCAGTTCGTTGATGAACTCGTAGGTTTCGCTGTCGGTCGTTGGCGCAGGACGCTGACGATAATCCATGCTGTCTTTACGCAGGGGATAGAGTTCATCCGGCCAGTCGTCCGGCAATACCAGGCGACGTTCATCCGGCAGGCCGACGGCTACCAGACCGTACATATCACGCACTTCGCGCTCGCCCCAGACCGCCGCAGGCACGCGCGGCGTGACGGACGGGTACTCCGGTTTATTCGGATCGACTTCGACGCGCACGGTTATCCAGCATTTGACGCCCTGCTCCATCGACAGTACGTAATAGACCGCGTAGTTGCCGCACAGCTGGCGCTCATCGTTGCCGAACAGCACCGACAGCCAACCGCCCTGCTGGTAATAAAGAAACTCCACCACTTCCGGCAGATAGTTCACCTTGATGGTCAGGGTGATTTGATCTTTGGTCTGCCAGCTCTCTTCCAGCACCACGCCGGGAAACGCCTGATGCAGTGCGGCGAGATACTGTTGACCTACTTTTTCTTCAGACATGCTAAGACTCTCTGTAATCACGCCACCAGCAAGGAGACGAAGGCTAAAAAGGCAAAGCCAAACCCGGCCCAGGTGATGCGCGAGGTGGCGTTAAAGCGCAGTCGCGCCATGCTGTTTTCAAACAGGGCGATAATCAGCACACCGGCCACCAGCTTGAGCGCGGCAATCACCACCGCCAGCAGTAAACCCGTCACCGAAAAGTGCGTCACCTGTCCCCACGGGAAGAAGACGCCGACAAACATTTGCAGTACCACCAGCTGTTTGAGGCTGATGCCCCACTTCAGCACCGCAAAACCATAGCCGCTGTACTCCGTGAGCGGGCCTTCCTGCAGCTCCTGCTCCGCTTCCGCGAGGTCAAAAGGCAGTTTGCCCATCTCGATAAAGGTGGCGAATGCGCAGGCACACAGGGCCAGAATCAGCGGCACGCTGCGGGCGACGGGCCAGTGATAGACGGTATCTGCAATAAAGCTGATGTGCGTTGAGCCCGCGACCTGCGCCGCGACCCACAGGCCCAGCAGCAGGATCGGCTCAACCAGCACGCCGAGCATCGCTTCGCGGCTGGCGCCGATACCGGTAAACGGACTGCCCGTATCCAGCCCTGCAATCGCGAAGAAAAAGCGTGCGATGGCGAAGAGATAGATCAGGGTGATCAGGTCACCGAGCACCGGCAGCGGCGACGCAACCGTCACCATCGGCAGTGCGGTGGCGATGGTCAACATCACGCCGACCATCACGAACGGCGTCAGGCGGAAAACCCAGCCGGACGCGTCAGGAGCGATGCTCTGACGGCCCATCAGTTTGAACAGATCGCGGTACTCCTGGAGTACGCCAGGGCCGCGACGGTTGTGCATTCGGGCGCGGGCCACGCGGGTGATGCCCGAAAGCAGTGGCGCAACGGCGAATAACACCAGCGCCTGAAGTAATGCCAGTAACAGACTCATGTCAGGCTCCTCGTGAAATCACAATCACCACCAGCACCGCCAGCTCGATCAGGGCGAGGCGACGGAACAGCGTGGGCGCGACCGCGCTTTGCCAGCCGGGTATCAACTTCACCGGATTTAGCAGGTGACGCAGCTTCAACACAGCGGCAAAGTTCTCTTTCACCGGCATTGCAAAACCGTGGGCGGTGATCACCATCGACTGTTCGTGCTCATACCCGCACGCCCATGCCGTCCCGCGTGAACGGGCGGGCAGACGGTCGCGTTTGAAGAACATCATCAGCACCAGCGGGAGAAGCGGCGCGGCGATCAGCAGCAGAGCAATCATCGGCTGAGAAACGGCGGTGTGCGCGGTGGTAAGCGGCAGTGGGACTGCACTTCCCAGCAGCGGCAGCAGCCACGGCGCAGCCACCCCGCCCGCAATGCAGCACAGGGCCAGCAGAACGACGCTTACCGTCATCAGCGCTGGCGCACAGCGGGCGTTTTCTGCCTCCGGTGTGCGCGGTGCGCCGAGGAAGGTGACGCCGTAGACTTTTGCCATACACATCACCGCCAGCGCGCCGGTAATCGCCAGACCGACGGCCAGCATTGGCCCCAGCAGACGGGCGATAAAGACGTCGCTCTGGCCGAGGGCAAAGAAGGACTGATAGATCACCCACTCACCGGCAAAACCGTTGAGTGGCGGCAGCGCGGCCATCGCCATCAAACCGACCAGCATGGCGAGCGAAATCAGCGGCATTTTTTTGCCGATCCCGCCGAGCTTCTCGATATCGCGATGCCCGGTGCGGAACCAGACGCTGCCTGCGCCGAGGAACAGCGTGCTTTTAAACAGGCTGTGGTTGACGAGGTGATACAGCCCACCGATAAACCCGGCGGCAACGAGCGCCGGATGGTTCAGCGCTAGGCCAGTCAGCCCCGCGCCCAGACCAAGCAGGATGATGCCGATGTTTTCCAGGGTGTGATACGCCAGCAGGCGCTGGATGTTGTGTTCCATCAGGGCGTACAGCCCGCCGACAAAGGCGGTGATCATCCCGGCGACGAGCAGCACTACGCCCCACCACAGCGGCGGCTGGCCGCCGATCAGCGAAAGGGTGAGGATGCCAAACACACCGACTTTCATCACCACCGTCGAGAACAACGTCGCGGCAGGTGCAGAGGCATTCGCGTGTGCCTGCGGCACCCAGCCATGCAGCGGAATAATCCCCGCCAGCAGACCAAAACCAACCACACCCAGCAGCCAGATATCCGCGCCAAATGGCACTAGTTGCGCACGGGTGCTCAGGAGATCCAGTTCCAGCGTGCCGTAGCGCTGCCACACCAACCAGCAGGTCAGTGCCAGCAAGAGAGTGCCGAGGCGCCCAAGCGCAAACCACAGTTTGCCGGACGGGCTGCAGCCGGTCAGGAACACGCCGCACAGAGCCATGATTTCCGCCATCACCACCAGCGCGGCCAGGTTGCTGGCGACGACCGTACAGACGGCGGCGGCGAGCAGGAGATTGATCAGCAGACCGTTCGGTTTGGTCTGCGGATGGCGGTGCCAGTCGATATTAAACAGGCTGACAAACAGGCCGCACAGGCCAAAGGTAATGAGCCAGATAGCGTTCAGCGGCGTGAGCTGAACGGTGTGGCGAACCAGCGGCATAGCGCCTTCTGCATGGACACCCTGCGTCAGCACCATAAACCCGGTCAGCGCCGTTATCGCACTACCGACTGCCCCGCCGATTCCGGCGGTCCATCCGCTGAGGGGTTTGTTGAAAGAGAACACCAGCGACAGCACGGCGGCGGCCACAAACCAGGCCACGGCGCTGTTAATCAGAGTCACAGCGTTCATTTCGCCCCCTCGTTTTGCGCCTGAAACAGCGACAGATCGCCAAAATCGGTATTTATCGTCAGTTCGCGTTTGCGTTTACTGGTGCGCGCGATATCGCGGATATTGACCAGAATCAGCGCTTTGGTCGGGCAGGTGCGCACGCAGGCCGGGCCTTGTTCATCAAAGCTGCACAGATCGCATTTCACCGCCACGGCGCGCACACCCGGCACCCAGTCGAGCAGGCTGCTGACGCGGGCCGGAGCGGGAGGCGCAGGCGGGGCTTTTGGCGAATTGGCGTTGGCCGGAATATGCAGCGGGCGGCTGCCCGAAAATTCAATCGCGCCGAACGGACAGGCGATGCCGCACAGCTTGCAGCTCACGCACAGGCTCTCGTTTAGTTGCACAGCACCATCGACGCGGGTGATGGCATTCACAGGACAGACGCCCGCGCAGGGGGCATCCTCACATTGATGGCAGAGCTGCGGGGCAGACTCTTTTTCATTACGCATAACGCGCAGGCGCGGCATGGACTGCAGCCCGTGCAGGCGGTGTGTTTCCGAACACGCCGCTTCACAGGTATGGCAGCCAATACAGACCGTCGAGTCAGCAATTACAAAACGGTTCACCGGGTAGTCCTCAGGACAGTGTCATTTTTGACGACGACGTGCCATATCGACACATCTCGACACGCAAACATCAGGCGGTGTGCGGTTCGCGCACCAGCTCATGCAGATTTACCGGCACGTTATTTTCCACCGCCGAATAGAGGCCGTCGTACACCGGTGCAATTTTTTCCAGATAGTGTTCAAGCACCTGGTGGCGATCGCGGGTACTGACGTGGCCGTCAACCATGCCGTCGATCATCAGCTGCGCCTGCGCAATACGCTGTCTGTCGCCGTCTTTGGTTTCGACGTGATATTCGATGACGTGGCTGTTGAAGTTGTCCGCCAGGGTGACGTAAATCGTGAAGTGACCAAACAGCACGAAGCACAAATCCTCTTGTGCCGCGCAGCTCATCGCATGATGCAGATGGGCTTTAGACAGGGTGATGCCCTGAACCAGTGAGTTGCAGTACAGGTGCCACTGCTCCTGTAATTGTTGATGGCGTTGCGCGATGTAGTCCGCTTTTTCGCTAAGTTCCCAAATAGTCATCTCAGGTATCCGGTTAATGGAGATGACGGCTGTTAAGCAGATTTTGTGCCAGTTTTTATCTTTATGATTTATAAGACTTTTAACTAATAAACGCTATCCCCGTCAGCATGTCGACGTGTCATTTCGTCAGCGCCGTCATCGACACTCCCTTTCCTAAATCAGGCTGGCATCGTTATTGCATTAACGGTGAAAATCACCGAGGAGGCGTCATGCACGAAATCACCCTCTGCCAGCGCGCGCTGGAACTTATCGAGCAGCAGGCAAAGCAACACCACGCAAAACGCGTTACCGGCGTATGGCTGAAAGTCGGGGCTTTTTCCTGCGTCGAACCCAGCGCCCTCACCTTTTGCTTTGAGCTGGTGTGCCGCGACACGCTGGCGGAAGGCTGCACTTTGCATCTCGAAGAGCAGCAGGCCGAATGCTGGTGCGAGACCTGCCAGCAGTACGTCACGCTGTTATCGTCAAAAGTGCGAAGCTGCCCGCAGTGTCAGAACACCGGCTTGCGCATCGTGGCCGACGACGGTTTGCAGATCCAGCGCCTCGAAATAGACCAGGAGTAAATCATGTGTAGTACCTGCGGTTGCGCCGAAGGCAACCTGTATATCGAAGGCGATGAGCATCGCCCCCACTCCGCGTTTCGCTCCGCGCCTTTCTTGCCCGCCCCGCGCAACGTGGCAGCGCTCACCGGCATCCGCTTTGCGCCAAAGCCATCAGACGAAGGCGACCTGCACTACGGCCACGGCGAAGCAGGCACCCATGCGCCGGGGATGAGCCAGCGCAAAATGCTGGAAGTCGAGATCAACGTGCTGGACAAAAACAACCAGCTCGCCGCACGCAACCGCGCACGTTTCGCCGCGCACGACCAGTTGGTACTTAATTTGGTGTCCAGCCCCGGCTCCGGCAAAACCACCCTGCTGACAGAAACCCTTAAACGCCTGAACGTGCGCGTCTCCTGCGCGGTTATAGAAGGCGATCAGCAGACCGTGAATGACGCCGCGCGCATTCGCGAAACCGGCACGCCGGCAATTCAGGTCAATACTGGCAAAGGCTGCCATCTGGATGCGCAGATGATTGCCGACGCCGCGCCGCGTCTGCCGCTGGCGGATAACGGCATTCTGTTTATCGAGAACGTCGGCAACCTCGTCTGCCCCGCCAGTTTTGATCTCGGTGAACGGCATAAAGTGGCGGTGCTTTCTGTCACTGAAGGTGAGGACAAACCGCTGAAATACCCGCATATGTTTGCCGCCGCCTCGCTGATGCTGCTCAACAAAATAGATCTGCTGCCGTACCTCGATTTCGACGTCGAAAAATGTTTGGCGTACGCCCGGGAAGTGAACCCGGAAATTGAAATCCTGATGGTGTCCGCCACTAAGGGTGACGGCATGGAAAGCTGGCTTTCCTGGCTGGAGAATGAGCGATGTGCATAGGCGTTCCGGGGCAGATTCGTACCATCGACGGTAATCAGGCAAAAGTGGAAGTGTGCGGCGTGCTGCGCGATGTCGATCTCACGCTGGTAGGGGTTGTTGACGAAAACGGCGCATCGCGTATCCACCAGTGGGTGCTGGTCCACGTTGGTTTTGCGATGAGCGTGATTAACGAAGACGAGGCCCGCGACACGCTGGCGGCGCTGCAAAATATGTTTGAAGTCGAGCCGGACGTCGGCGCGCTGCTGTTTGGCGAGGAGCGATAACACATGCGCTACGTTGATGAATATCGCGCACCGGAACAGGTGATGCAGCTTATCGCGCACCTGAAAACGCGGGCTGCGCTACTGGAGTACACCGCCGCGCGTCCGCTGCGCATCATGGAAGTCTGCGGCGGCCACACTCATGCGATCTTTAAATTCGGCCTCGACCAGCTCCTGCCCGATAACATTGAATTTATTCACGGCCCTGGCTGTCCAGTGTGCGTCCTTCCAATGGGCCGGATCGACAGCTGCATTGAGATTGCCAGCCAGCCGGAGGTGATTTTTTGCACTTTTGGCGATGCGATGCGCGTGCCAGGCAAAAACGGTTCACTGATGCAGGCCCGCGCGCGCGGCGCGGATGTGCGTATCGTCTATTCGCCGATGGATGCCCTGAAGCTGGCGGCAGAGAATCCAGCGCGAAAAGTGGTGTTTTTCGGCCTTGGATTTGAAACCACCATGCCCGCAACGGCCATCACTTTGCGGCAGGCAAAAGCGCAGGATCTGACAAACTTTTTCTTTTTCTGTCAGCATATTACGCTGATTCCTACCCTGCGCAGCCTGCTGGACGAACCGGACAACGGTATCGACGCGTTTCTTGCGCCAGGCCACGTCAGCATGGTGATTGGCACCGAGGCCTATGGCTTTATCGCCGCCGACTATCATCGCCCATTAGTGGTGGCTGGATTCGAACCACTTGATCTACTGCAAGGCGTGAACATGCTGGTTGAGCAGAAAATAGCAGCCGTGAGTTCGGTAGAAAATCAGTATCGTCGCGTGGTCCCCGATGCGGGCAATCATCTGGCGCAACAGGCTATCGCCGAGGTATTTAGCGTCGAAGGTGACAGCGAATGGCGCGGGCTGGGTCTGATTGCGCAGTCAGGCGTCCATCTGACCGCTGCGTACCAGGCATTCGACGCCGAAGCGCATTTTCGACCTCAGCCGCAGCAGGTATGTGACGATCCTCGCGCCCGCTGTGGCGCGGTGTTAACCGGCAAATGCAAACCGCATCAATGTCCATTATTTGGCAACACCTGCAATCCGCAAACCGCGTTTGGCGCGCTAATGGTCTCTTCCGAAGGAGCCTGCGCCGCGTGGTATCAGTACCGCAATCAGGAGTGTGAAGCATGAAGACGGTGGAAATGGCCCACGGCAGCGGCGGCCTGGCGATGCAGCAGCTGATTGGTCAGCTGTTTATGTCCGCCTTCGACAACCCGTGGCTGGCGCAGCAGGAAGATCAGGCACGCATTGCGCTGTCATCGTTGACCTCCCAGGGCGATCGCCTGGCGTTTTCCACAGACAGCTACGTCATCGACCCGCTGTTTTTCCCCGGTGGCGATATCGGCAAGCTGGCGGTGTGCGGCACGGCGAATGATGTGGCGGTGAGCGGTGCAATCCCCCGCTATCTCTCGTGCGGTTTTATCCTCGAAGAGGGATTACCAATACAGACCTTAACCGCCGTCGTCAACAGCATGGCGCAGACCGCACGGGAAGCAGGTATTGCCATCGTCACTGGCGACACCAAAGTGGTGCAGCGCGGTGCGGCGGACAAATTGTTTATCAATACTGCGGGCATGGGTGCCATTCCGGCGGACATCCACTGGGGCGCGCAGCAGCTCAATGTCGGCGATGTGTTGATTGTTAGCGGTACGCTGGGCTGCCACGGCGCGACAATTTTAAATCTACGCGAAGGGCTGGGGCTGGACGGTGAACTGCAGAGCGACTGCGCGGTGCTGACGCCGCTTATCCAGACCTTGCGTGACTGCCCCGGCGTTAAAGCCCTGCGCGATGCTACGCGCGGCGGCGTGAATGCCGTCGCCCATGAGTTCGCCGCCGCCAGCGGGTGTGGCGTTGAACTGGTGGAAAGCCAGTTGCCCGTCAAAGCGGCAGTGCGTGGTCTTTGCGAGCTGCTGGGCCTGGACCCACTCAACTTTGCCAACGAAGGCAAGCTGCTGATTGGCGTTGAACGCGCTTACGCTGAAGCGGTACTGGAAAAACTGCGCGCCCATCCGCTCGGGCAGAATGCCGCTATCATTGGTGAAGTGGTTGAGCGCAAAGGAGTGCGACTGTCCGGCCTGTACGGCATCAAACGCACGCTGGATTTACCGCATTCAGAACCGTTACCCCGAATTTGCTAGAACCGCGCGAAAAGCGGTCAGCACTGTTTCTCTTTTTTTGCCAGTCTCTTTGGAAGCGATATGTCGTATACACCGATGAGCGATCTTGGACAGCAAGGGCTGTTTGATATTACGCGCACACTTTTACAGCAGCCCGATTTGGGTTCACTGAGCGAGGCTCTGACGCGCCTGGTCAGGCAATCTGCGCTGGCAGACAGCGCCGCCATCGTGCTCTGGCACAGCGCCAGCCAACGCGCCAGCTACTTTGCGACGCGCGACAACGGCAAGCCCGTCGAATATGAAGATGAAACGGTGCTGGCACACGGCCCGGTGCGTCGTATTTTGTCGCGCCCGGACGCGCTGCACTGCAACTTCGAGGAGTTTCGCAAGATCTGGCCGCGTCTCGCCGACAGCCCGTTATATTCGCCCTTCGGCCATTACTCCATGCTCCCGCTGGCCGTCGATGGTCGTATCTTCGGCGGCTGCGAATTTATTCGTAATAACGATCAGCCGTGGAGCGAAGCGGAATACGAACGCCTGCACACTTTCACCCAGATTGTCAGCGTGGTGGCGGAACAGATCCACAGCCGCGTCAGCGATAACGTCGATTACGATCTCCTGAGCCGCGAGCGTGACAACTTCCGCATTCTTGTCGCTATCACCAACGCGGTGCTCTCCCGCCTCGACATGGACGAGCTGGTGAGCGAGGTCGCGAAAGAGATCCACCACTACTTTAAAATCGACGCTATTAGCATTGTGTTGCGCGGCCATCGCAAGGGCAAACTGACCATTCACTCCACCCATTATCTGGACGAAACCAACCCGGCGCACGAGCAAAGCGAAGTCGACGAAGTGGGAACGCTGTCCGAGCGGGTGTTTAAAAACAAAGAGATGCTGCTGCTCAATCTCAACGAGCGTGACGAACTGGCACCGTACGAGCGGATGCTGTTTAACTCGTGGGGAAACCAAATTCAGACATTGTGCCTGCTGCCGCTGATGTCCGGAAACACCATGCTCGGCGTACTGAAACTGGCGCAGTGCGAAGAGCAGATCTTTACCACCACCAATTTAAAACTGCTGCGCCAGATTGCCGAGCGTATCGCTATCGCGCTCGATAATGCCCTTGCGTATCAGGAGATCCACCGCCTGAAAGAACGGCTTGTGGATGAGAACCTGGCGCTGACGGAACAGCTGAATAACGTCGACAGTGAATTTGGCGAGATTATTGGCCGCAGCGATGCCATGTACAGCGTGCTCAAACAGGTGGAAATGGTGGCGCAGAGCGACAGCACGGTGCTGATCCTCGGCGAAACCGGCACCGGCAAAGAGCTGATTGCCCGTGCAATCCACAATCTCAGCAATCGCAACAGCCGTCGGATGGTGAAAATGAACTGCGCGGCGATGCCTGCGGGGCTGCTCGAAAGCGACCTGTTTGGCCACGAGCGCGGTGCGTTTACCGGTGCCAGCACCCAGCGCATCGGTCGTTTTGAGCTGGCGGACAAAAGTTCGCTGTTCCTCGATGAAGTGGGCGATATGCCGCTGGAGCTGCAGCCCAAATTGCTGCGCGTGTTACAGGAACAGGAGTTTGAACGCCTCGGCAGCAACAAGCTGATTCAAACCAATGTGCGCCTGATTGCTGCCACTAACCGTGACCTGAAAAAAATGGTCGCCGATCGTGAGTTCCGCAACGATCTTTACTATCGTCTGAACGTGTTCCCAATCTGTCTGCCACCGCTGCGCGAGCGTCCGGACGATATCCCGCTGCTGGTGAAAGCGTTCACCGCCAAAATTGCCCGCCGGATGGGGCGCAATATTGACAGCATTCCGGCAGAAACCCTGCGCACGCTCTCGGCGATGGAATGGCCGGGCAACGTTCGCGAGCTGGAAAACGTCATTGAGCGGGCGGTGCTGCTGACGCGCGGCAGCGTGCTACAACTCTCGCTGCCCGAAGTGATGATTTCACAAGAGCCGATGCCGGTGGCGGAAATGGCACAGGACGGTGAAGACGAATATCAGCTGATCGTGCGTATTCTGAAAGAGACCAACGGTGTGGTCGCCGGGCCGAAAGGGGCTGCCCAGCGACTGGGGCTGAAACGGACAACGTTGCTTTCACGCATGAAACGGCTGGGTATTGAGAAAGATATGCTGGTGTGAATCACGCCCTCTCTCGCCTGAGAGGGTTTTCTTTAATATTCATGCTATAAACTCCGCTGTATGACCCACATTCATTCGTTTTCCAGGAGGTAACATGTCTGTTTCTGCACGCAACCAGCTCGCCGGTACTGTCAGCGCCACATCACACGGCGCGGTCAATGATGAAGTCGAGTTAACTCTGACTGGCGGCGCAAAACTGGTGGCAATTGTCACCACCAGCAGCAAAGAAGCACTAGGACTGGTGCCGGGCAAAGAGGCTATCGCGCTGATCAAAGCCCCGTGGGTAACGCTGGCGACGGAAGACTGTGGCCTGAAGTTTTCAGCACGTAACCAGTTTGCAGGTGCCATCAGCAAAGTGACGGAAGGCGCGGTTAACGCCACGGTTCATGTAAAAACGGATGCAGGGTTTGAAATCGTTGCGGTGGTCACTAATGAGAGCCGCGAAGAGATGCAGCTTGCGGCAGGTAAACGTGTTATCGCTCTGGTGAAAGCGTCGGCGATCCTTATCGCGACGCGCGCATAACGGGCTGGTGCCGCGCGCTGCGTGGCACTATTTTTTCGGACGATATTTCTCAGGCAATTCCGGCACCGGACGGCGATCGTCAATCAGATGGCGAATCGTCAGGATCGGGTGACGCCATAGCATGCGCGGCCCAGCCCAACGCATAACTTGCTTCATCTCTTCGCGTTTTGCGGGCTGATAACAGTGCACCGGACACTGTTTGCAGGCGGGCTTTTCCTCACCAAACACGCACTTATCCAGCCGTTTGTCGGCGTAATCGTTCAACGCCTGATAATGCCCCGCAGCACGAGATGCCTGAGGGCATTGCCGCTCATACAGCGCAATCATTTTGCTGATGGTCTCTTTTTCGCGGGAGATGCGTTTTCCTGACATGTCACGTTACCGGTTAATAAAGGTGCATTTATAATACATTTTTATATCTCCTGTTTCAGCCCGTTTTCATCTTTTGCATTCCATTTTCTGAAGGCTGCTTCCAGTATTAAGACTGCCTCCTGTGCATTTTACTGGTATTTTATACAGGTAAATTTAATGCCAACCTGGCTGCTGTTATGGAGTTTTTATGTCTGACATTTTCATTGCTCAACCGCTTCGCCATCTTAAAGTGGGCTACTTCAGAAAACGCCACGAAGATCGTAAAACTAAAATCCCCAGACGCTACAGCGTACATGCTGCCCTGAGCCTCAAAGGCGACTGGCTGGAGCAAGCTGGGTTTAAAACAAATTCACAGGTTCGGGTGCTCGTCGAACACGGGAAATTACTCATTGAGCTGATGGATGAAACTGTGGCGTAAACTCTCGACATTTTGCTGCGCCGCGTCATTTTTTCATGCGACAATAGAGGGAATTAACGAGCTGAAGATCGCTCAAAACGCAACAATTTCAATGAAATGGATATCATAACTCCATGAGCACAATCGACAATTTAACCGCGCATACGCCGATGATGCAGCAGTACCTGAAGCTAAAAGCTCAGCATCCGGAAATCCTGCTGTTTTATCGTATGGGCGACTTTTACGAGCTTTTTTATGACGATGCGAAACGCGCGTCGCAGTTGCTCGACATCTCGCTGACCAAACGTGGTGCGTCTGCAGGTGAACCGATCCCGATGGCCGGCATTCCTCATCATGCGGTAGAAAACTATCTGGCGAAGCTGGTGAACCAGGGTGAATCCGTCGCCATTTGCGAACAGATTGGCGATCCGGCCACCTCAAAAGGGCCGGTCGAGCGCAAAGTCGTGCGTATCGTCACGCCGGGCACTATTAGTGATGAAGCGCTCTTACAGGAGCGTCAGGATAACCTGCTCGCCGCTATCTGGCAGGACAGCAAAGGCTTCGGCTATGCGACGCTGGATATCAGCTCAGGGCGTTTTCGCCTAAGCGAGCCCGCCGATCGTGAAACCATGGCGGCTGAGCTACAGCGCACCAATCCGGCGGAGCTGCTCTACGCCGAAGATTTCGCCGAAATGGCCCTGATTGAAGGCCGTCGCGGTCTGCGACGCCGACCTTTGTGGGAATTTGAAATTGATACCGCGCGCCAGCAGTTGAATCTACAGTTTGGTACCCGCGACCTGATTGGCTTTGGCGTAGAGAGCGCGCCTCGCGGCCTCTGTGCTGCGGGCTGTCTGTTACAGTATGTGAAAGACACGCAGCGCACGACCCTGCCGCATATTCGCTCCATCACGATGGAACGACAGCAGGACAGCATCATTATGGATGCCGCTACGCGCCGTAACCTGGAGATCACCCAGAATCTGGCCGGTGGTGTAGAAAATACCCTCGCTGCGGTGCTCGACAGTACGGTGACGCCGATGGGCAGCCGCATGTTGAAGCGCTGGCTGCATATGCCGGTTCGCGATACGTCGGTGCTGGTCAGTCGTCAGCAGACTATCAGTGCTTTACAGGATCGCTTTACGGATCTTCAGCCGGTACTGCGCCAGGTGGGCGATCTGGAACGTATTCTGGCGCGCCTGGCACTGCGTACGGCGCGCCCGCGCGATCTGGCTCGCATGCGTCACGCCTTCCAGCAATTACCAGAACTGCGCGCACAGCTGGCAGATGTCGACAGTGCGCCGGTGCAAAAACTGCGCGAAAGCATGGGTGAATTTACTGAGCTGCGCGAGCTGCTTGAGCGTGCGGTGGTCGACGCACCGCCGGTGCTGGTCCGCGATGGCGGTGTCATTGCCCCAGGCTACAACGAAGAGCTGGACGAATGGCGCGCCCTGGCGGACGGTGCAACGGATTATCTGGATAAACTGGAAATTCGCGAACGCGAGCGTCTGGGCCTTGATACCCTAAAAGTCGGCTACAACGCCATTCACGGCTATTACATCCAAATCAGCCGCGGTCAGAGCCATCATGCACCTATCCACTACGTTCGTCGCCAGACGCTGAAAAACGCCGAACGCTACATTATTCCTGAGCTGAAAGAGTACGAAGACAAAGTCCTCACCTCCAAAGGCAAAGCGCTGGCGCTGGAAAAACAGCTGTATGAAGAGCTGTTCGACACGCTCCTGCCGCACCTGGCCGATTTACAGCTGAGCGCCAGTGCCCTGGCTGAGCTGGACGTGCTGGTGAACCTGGCAGAACGCGCAGACACGCTGAACTACACTTGCCCGACATTCAGCGATAAGCCCGGTATTCGTATCAGCGAAGGGCGTCATCCAGTGGTGGAACAGGTGCTCAACGAGCCGTTTATTGCTAACCCGCTTAACCTGTCTTCCCAGCGTCGGATGCTGATCATTACCGGCCCGAATATGGGCGGTAAAAGTACCTACATGCGCCAGACTGCGTTGATCGCCCTGCTGGCTTATATCGGTAGCTACGTTCCGGCACAAAGCGTGGAGATCGGCCCAATCGATCGCATCTTCACTCGTGTTGGGGCGGCGGACGATCTGGCCAGCGGTCGCTCCACCTTCATGGTCGAGATGACCGAAACCGCCAACATTCTGCACAACGCCACGGAAAACAGCCTGGTGCTGATGGATGAGATTGGTCGCGGGACATCGACCTATGACGGTCTTTCCCTGGCCTGGGCCTGCGCTGAAAATCTGGCGAATAAGATCAAAGCGCTGACCCTGTTTGCGACGCACTATTTTGAACTCACGCAGTTGCCAGAGAAAATGGAAGGCGTTGCCAACGTTCATCTGGATGCGCTGGAGCACGGTGATACCATCGCCTTCATGCATACAGTGCAGGACGGCGCGGCCAGCAAAAGTTACGGCCTGGCCGTGGCAGCCCTGGCGGGGGTGCCGAAAGAGGTGATCAAACGCGCGCGTCAGAAACTGCGCGAGCTGGAAAGCCTGTCGCCAAATGCAGCGGCAACGCAGATTGATGGCTCGCAAATGTCGTTACTGGCCCAGGCAGAAGAGACCTCTCCAGCCGTTGAAGCGCTGGAGAACCTCGACCCTGATTCACTGACACCGCGCCAGGCTCTCGAGTGGATCTATCGCCTGAAGAATCTGGTGTAAGAGTATTAACCGGCTTTGGTGCGTAGATAGTCGATAAAGACGCGCACCTTAGCCGACACATGCTGTGCATCGGGATAAACCGCATAAATGCCCTGCGGCATAAATTGGTAGTCAGGGAGTATCTGCACCAGACGTCCGCTTTCCAGCTCTGCTTTTACCAGCCATTCAGGCAACAACGCGACTCCAGCACCCGCCAGCGCAAAGGCCATCAGTGCCTGAGCGCTGTCGGCAAAGAGACGCGCAGGATGCGTAATTTCCAGCGACGCCTTCTGCCCGCTAGCATCGGTCATCTGCCAGCGCAGCGGTGAAGGGAGACGCTCATGAATAATCCACTCGGCCTGAGATAGTGCATCCAGAGAAACAATGGGGTTTGCGGCAAGCCAATTGGGAGCGGCAACCGGTAAAATAGTAAAACGTGAAATCTGCGCGGCGTGATAGCGAGAATCTGCCAGCGTCCCCAGTCGAATAGCGACATCGAATCGCTCAGCAATCAAATCTGCATGATGAGAAGACGCAACGTGACGTATGCGTAAATCGGGATGAAGCCGGCTAAATTCCGCCAGCACTGGCACAATCACCAGTGCACCATATTCCGGCGTGGAAGTAATTCGCAGTTCGCCACTCAGTCCCACATGGCTGGCCCTGACCTCATCCTGCAAATTCTCCGCAGCGTTTAATAACTCGACGCCACGCTGGTAAAAGATCGTGCCCGCTTCCGTCAGCGTAATACGTCGCGTCGAGCGCAGGAGCAACGTCACGCCCAGCTCGTTTTCCAGCTGCCGAATATTGAAACTCACTACGGCTTTTGTTTGCCCAAGCGCAGTCGCCGCTGCGGTAAAACTGCCGGTGTCCACCACGGCGACGAAAATCGTCATTCGCTGTAAATTGAGCATCGCTGCAACCATTACTGTCAAAATTATTTTGACAGTATATCGCCAGAGACGTCGTTTATCCCTCGCTTTCAGACAGATACATTACCGCTCCTTAACGGAGGGTAAAACATGGCTTATCGCAGTAAAGTCGCCATCGTATTTCTGCTGGGCTTTTTTCTCGATCTCATCAATATGTTCATCGCCAGCGTCGCGTTTCCGGCAATGTCGGCGGCATTGCATTCATCCGCCCCGGCGCTGGCATGGGTCAGCAATGGGTATATTGCGGGCATGACGTTGGTCATCCCTTTTAGTGCCCTCATCACCCGCCGTCTGGGTGCAAAGCGGGTTTTCATTCTTTCTTTGACGCTGTTTTGTCTCGCGGCCACTGCTGCCGGTATGTCTGACTCGCTGAGTCACCTGATTTTTTGGCGTGTTTTACAGGGTACAGGTGGCGGATTGCTCATCCCCATTGGACAGGCGCTGGCATGGCAACAGTTTAAGCCGCATGAACGGGCCGGTTTATCCACAGCGGTAATGCTGGTCGCACTTCTCGCCCCTGCATGCGCCCCGGCCCTGGGTGGAATTCTGATTCAGTTCTTTCACTGGCGATGGATCTTTTTCGCCCCGCTGCCGCTTGCCGTCGTCACGCTGCTATTGGCTTGCCTGTGGCTTAAAAACGAGACTGCTCCACCAGGCCCTGCAAGGTTGCTACATCTCCCCCTGTTGTCCGACCCGCTGTTGCGTTTCTCAATGCTGGTCTATCTTTGCGTGCCAGGGATATTCATCGGCGTGAATGTTGTCGGCCTTTTTTACCTGCAAAGTGTGGCGCAAATGGCCCCGGCAGCAACCGGAGCGCTGATGCTTCCCTGGTCTCTCGCGTCGTTTATCGCCATTTCAGCCACCGGGAAATATTTCAACCGCCTTGGCCCACGTCCGCTCATTATCACCGGCTGTCTGTTGCAGGCGGCGGGGATCGCTGGTTTGTCGACAGTTTCTGCCACTACGCCAGAATCGCTCATCATCGTCCTCTTCGTCCTGATGGGTGCAGGTGGCAGCCTGTGCAGCAGCACCGCTCAGAGTACCGCATTTCTCAATGTGGCCTATGAAGAGATGCCCGATGCCAGCGCCCTGTGGAACATTAACCGTCAGCTGAGTTTCTTTCTTGGTGCCACACTGCTGGCGCTGATACTCAGTACGCTACAACACGTTTTTCCGCCTATTCAGGCCTGGCATGGGGTCTTTATTTTGTCAGCCGGAATCACGCTTTTCCCCATCATCAGCGCGCTTCGCCTCAACAACCAACAGGTGCTTGCGCATCTTCATAAGGAAACATCATGAATTTATTCGAAAATGAAATCATTGAGGCCCACGTCGCCATTGAAAACTGGCTCGGTAAAGGCGAAGGCGACCCCGAAGCGTTGATGGCCCACTTCAGCGAAACATTTAGCATGGTGACATTAACCGGTGCTTGTCTGGATTATGCCGCCTTGAAAGGATTCTTTCTGGCTCAGCGCGGAGGCCGTCCAGGACTTTGCATTACCGTGGACTGCGTGGAAGTGCTGGAAACATGGCCAGACGGTGCAGCGTTACGGTATCGGGAGATTCAAAGCCAGCCTTCAGCCGCAACCACCGTGCGATGGTCTACGGTATTGCTGAGCAAACAAGGCGAAAGCGTGCTCTGGCGTCATCTTCACGAAACGGCCCAAGGATAGAAAAGAAAAAGGCCCGTCTCTCGACGGGCCTCTTTTAGATGAAAATGGCTTATTCGCGGAACAGCGCTTCGATATTCAGCCCTTGCCCCTGCAGGATTTCACGCAGGCGACGCAAACCTTCTACCTGAATCTGGCGAACACGTTCACGAGTCAGGCCAATTTCACGGCCCACATCTTCCAGTGTCGCAGCTTCATACCCCAGCAGACCGAAACGACGTGCCAGCACTTCACGCTGTTTGGCGTTCAGTTCGAACAGCCATTTGACGATGCTCTGTTTCATATCATCGTCTTGCGTGGTGTCTTCCGGACCGTTGTCTTTTTCATCGGCCAGGATGTCCAGCAGCGCTTTTTCGGAGTCGCCACCCAACGGGGTGTCGACGGAGGTAATGCGCTCATTGAGACGCAGCATACGGCTTACGTCATCAACCGGTTTATCGAGTTGTTCGGCAATCTCTTCTGCACTAGGTTCGTGGTCCAGTTTATGGGACAACTCACGCGCAGTACGCAGATAAACGTTCAACTCTTTGACGATGTGAATCGGCAGGCGAATCGTACGGGTTTGGTTCATGATTGCCCGTTCGATGGTCTGACGAATCCACCAGGTCGCGTACGTCGAGAAACGGAACCCACGTTCTGGGTCAAACTTCTCAACGGCGCGGATCAGGCCCAGGTTGCCCTCTTCAATCAGATCCAGCAGTGCCAGACCACGATTGCTGTAACGACGAGCAATTTTCACCACCAGACGCAAGTTACTTTCAATCATGCGGCGGCGTGAGGCAACATCTCCACGCAGTGCGCGACGCGCGAAATATACTTCTTCTTCGGCCGTTAACAGTGGAGAATAACCAATCTCTCCAAGGTAAAGCTGAGTCGCGTCAAGCACACGCTGTGTGGCGCCCTGCGATAACAGCTCTTCTTCAGCTAAATCGTTATCACTGGGTTCCTCTTCAACTAAGGCTTTCTCATCGAAAGACTCAGCTCCGTTCTCATCAAATTCCGCATCTTCATTTAAATCATGAACTTTCAGCGTATTCTGACTCATAAGGTGGCTCCTACCCGTGATCCCTGAACGAGACACCCTGAAGCGGTATGCCTCGTCAAATTATCGCTGCGGTAAATATTGCAGCGGGTTTACGGATTTCCCCTTGTAACGAATTTCAAAATGCAAGCGTGTAGAACTGGTACCGGTGCTACCCATGGTAGCGATTTTTTGCCCCGCCTTGATTTCTTGTTGCTCCCGGACCAGCATTGTATCGTTATGGGCGTAGGCACTCAGGTAATCATCGTTATGTTTGATGATAATAAGATTACCGTAACCGCGCAGAGCGTTACCGGCATACACAACGCGTCCATCTGCGGTCGCGATGATTGCCTGTCCCTTACTTCCTGCGATATCGATCCCTTTATTTCCCCCCTCGGAGGAAGAGAAGTTTTCGATAACTTTGCCATCAGCAGGCCAACGCCATGAAGAAATTGGCGCACTGGAACTCGAGCTGCTGGCAGTCGGTACGGTAGAGCTAACCACAGGTGCCGTCACCGGTGCTGTGACGACAGTCGCAGACGGCTTATTATTCGGCAACATTTTGTTAGCACTCTGTTCACCTGAATCTTCAGAATACGTAATTGTTGGTTGTGAAGCAACCACTGCGCTTGTATTTTGCGCAGGTTTAACGCTGTTATTTTGTGCGGTGACATCCGCGGCTGAAACAGAGTTGCCTGGCGTCAGTGGCGTACCGGTCGCATTACCGACCTGGAGCGTCTGCCCTACTTCCAGACCATACGGGGCCTGTACGCTGTTTCGCTGGGCGAGGTCGCGGAAATCGTTCCCGGTGATCCACGCGATATAGAAAAGCGTGTCGCCGCGTTTCACGGTGTAGGTGCTGCCGCCGGTATAACTGCCTTTCGGAATGTTCCCATACTTGCGGTTATAGACTATGCGGCCATTTTCGGTCTGCACAGACTGTTGCACTGGCTGAATCTGAGTGGGCTGCGTGGTCGGCACTTGAACAGGCTGGATCTGTGGAGTTTGCTGCGTCGCCACATTGCCCATTTTAGGCGGAGGGGTGATTAGCATTCCACCGGAGGTACTTCCCGAATTGCCGTTCCCGCCAACAGAGCTCACAGGAGCAGGCGCGTTATTAGAACTTGTACAACCTGCCAGCCAAAGCGAAACCAATGACAATGCCGCAACACGGCTGATGGTGAATTTTGGGCTTCCCGCGCTCATTTATCCCCCAGGAATGTGTTAACTACCAGTGACTTAAAATTAACCGTGATGGCACGAACCTTTTGCGCCACACCATACGCCGAATATTTCCGAATAACCCTGGAAAATTCCGAGTATCAGGCAAGCTCTCCCTTGACCAGAGGCACAAAGCGTACGGCTTCTACGGTATCGATAATAAACTCGCCGCCCCGTCGACGAACGCGCTTAAGCAGCTGCTGTTCATCGCCCACCGGCAAAACGAGAATGCCGCCATCGTCCAGCTGCGTTAACAGCGCAGTCGGGATCTCAAGCGGTGCTGCCGTCACGATAATGGCATCAAACGGTGCGCGAGCCTGCCAGCCCTGCCAGCCATCACCGTGACGTGTAGAAACGTTGTGTAAATCAAGCTGCTTAAGGCGACGGCGGGCGTGCCACTGCAAACCTTTGATACGCTCGACCGAGCAGACGTGATGGACAAGATGCGCCAGAATCGCCGTCTGATACCCTGAACCGGTGCCAATCTCCAGCACGCGTGACTCCGGCGTCAGCTCAAGCAGTTCCGTCATCCGCGCCACCATGTACGGCTGCGAAATCGTCTGCCCCTGTCCTATTGGCAAGGCAACGTTTTCCCACGCTTTGTGCTCAAACGCCTCATCGACAAATTTCTCACGGGGTACCTGTGAGATAGCCTCAAGCACACGCTCGTCAGTGATGCCCTGAGTGCGCAATTGTTCCAGAAGAGCTTGTACACGTTTACTTACCATTGAGTGTTCACTCCGGCACGTTCAAGCCAGCCAGACACGACATCTTGCGCGTTATACGCTGTTAAATCTACGTGCAGCGGCGTGACGGAAACATAGCCTGCATCCACCGCTGCAAAATCCGTATCCGGCCCGGCATCGCACTGTTCGCCAGGCGGACCAATCCAGTAGAGCGTATTGCCGCGCGGGTCCTGCTGCGGGATCACTTTATCCGCCGGATGGCGGCTGCCGCAGCGCGTCACGCGAATGCCTTTGATCTCCTCAAGGGGCAGATCCGGCACGTTGATATTCAGAATTCGCCCTGTGCGCAGCGGCTCGCGGTTCAGCGCGCGCAGGATCGAACAGGTCACCGCAGCGGCGGTGTCATAATGCTTATGTCCATTAAGGGAAACCGCCAGCGCCGGGAACCCCAGATGGCGCCCTTCCATTGCTGCCGCGACCGTACCGGAGTAGATCACGTCATCGCCCAGATTTGGGCCTGCGTTGATACCAGACACCACTACATCCGGGCGTGGGCGCATCAGCGCATTAACGCCCAGGAACACGCAGTCCGTCGGCGTTCCCATCTGTACCGCGATATCGCCATTTTCATACGTGAATGTACGCAGCGATGATTCGAGCGTTAAGGAGTTGGACGCGCCACTGCGGTTACGATCGGGAGCAACGACCTGCACCTCGGCAAATTCGCGAAGGTGTTTAGCCAGCGTCTGTATTCCAGGCGCATGGATCCCATCATCGTTACTCAGCAATATTCGCATAGTCACCCGACGTAGTAATAAGTTCCCTGACAACGCTGGTGGCAAAACTGCCTGCAGGCAGCCAGAAACGCAACTCGACGGTCACGTCATCCCACCAGTTCCAGCTCAACTGCTGCGGATAGAGGAGCATCGCACGGCGTGCCGCCTCGACTTTTTCCCGCACCAGCAATGATTGTAATTCTGTCTCTTCAGCGACTGCAGCCTGTTCAGCGGCCAGTGCTTCGCCCTGCGTTCCCCACTCTCCCGAGCCGGGCAGCGCGGCGGTAATCAGCAGCGATTTATTGTCGACGCGCGCCTGCAGATCGGTCATTTCTTCGTTTGTGGCGACAAACCAGCTGCCGCGTCCCGCTAATTGTAGCGCATCGCCGACAACAACTTGATTCGCGTCTGGTTTTTTCAGTCGTTCGCTCACAATCTGATTAAACAACGCACTACGGGCTGCCGACAACCAAAAACTGCGTTTATTCCTGTCGCGCACCGGGGCATTGCTTTGTGCCCAACGCAACGCGCCGAGCAGGTTGCTGCCACCCAACCCGAAACGCTGGGAACCGAAATAGTTCGGCACGCCCTGCTCGCTGATGGCGGTCAGGCGTTTTTCCACGTCGTCACGATTTGTCACTTCACGCAGCACCAGCGTAAAGGCATTGCCCTGAAGCGCCCCGAGGCGCAGCTTGCGCTTATGACGGGCGTACTCAAGCACTTTACAGCCTTCGAGCTCAAATTTGCTTAAATCAGGCATTACATTGCCCGGCACGCGCGCACACAACCACTGCTCGGTAACAGCATGTTTATCTTTCTGCCCGGCAAAGCTCACTTCACGGGCGTGAATTTTGAGGAATTTTGCCAGCGCATCGGCGACGAAACGGGTATTGCAGCCGTTTTTCAGGATACGAACCAGAATGTGTTCGCCTTCGCCATCCGGCTGGAAACCGAGATCTTCCACTACCACGAAATCTTCCGGGTTGGCTTTTAGCTGGCCATTTCCCTGCGGTTTGCCGTGCAGATACGTTAGGTTATCAAAATCGATCATTTGGCCGCCTTCACCAGCAGCGCCACCGCCTCACAGGCGATGCCTTCGCCACGACCGACAAAACCAAGCTTTTCGGTCGTGGTCGCTTTGACGTTGACGTCATCCATATGGCAGCCGAGATCTTCGGCGATAAAAACGCGCATCTGCGGGATATGCGGCAGCATTTTCGGCGCCTGAGCAATGAGAGTCACATCAACGTTGCCCAGAGTGTAGCCCTTCGCCTGAATGCGGCGCCAGGCTTCACGCAGCAACTCACGGCTGTCCGCACCTTTAAAGGCCGGATCGGTGTCCGGGAACAGTTTGCCGATATCGCCGAGTGCTGCCGCGCCGAGCAAGGCGTCGGTTAAGGCATGCAGCGCGACATCGCCATCAGAATGCGCCAGCAAGCCCTGTTCAAAGGGAATGCGTACGCCGCCAATGATAATCGGGCCAACGCCGCCAAAGGCGTGTACGTCAAAACCGTGTCCAATTCGCATTATGCGTTCTCCTGAGGGGTAGTCCGGGTAAGATAAAATTCCGCGAGCTGTAAATCTTCTGGGCGCGTCACTTTTATATTATCAGCGCGCCCCTCAATAAGCTCAGGGTGGTAACCGCAATATTCCAGCGCCGACGCTTCATCGGTGATGGTTGCGCCTTCATTGAGCGCGCGGGTTAAGCAATCATTGAGCAGTTCGCGGGGGAAAAACTGAGGGGTCAGCGCGTGCCATAAATCGACGCGCTCAACGGTATGGGCAATATTCGTAAGTCCTGGCTCTGCGCGCTTCATGGTGTCGCGCACAGGGGCGGCCAGAATGCCGCCAACAGAACTGGTTTCGCTGAGCTGCAGCAAACGCGCCAGATCGTCCTGATGCAGGCACGGGCGTGCGGCGTCATGCACTAACACCCACTGCGCATCGCCTGCGGCGCGAAGGCCTGCCAGAACGGAATCGGCACGTTCGGCGCCGCCATCAACAACAGTAATTTGTGGATGATTTGCAAGTTGAAGCCTGGCAAAACGGGCATCGCCCGGACTGATAGCGATAACAACGCGCGTCACCCGTGGGTTCGCCAGCAGCGCCGCCACAGAGTGTTCAAGGATCG
The DNA here is from genome assembly GCF_002922995.1 of Lelliottia sp. 7254-16. NCBI lineage: Bacteria > Pseudomonadati > Pseudomonadota > Gammaproteobacteria > Enterobacterales > Enterobacteriaceae > Lelliottia > Lelliottia sp. 7254-16. Next base: position 167,049 of record NZ_PQVS01000006.1, on the reverse strand, counting down.
TTTTATCGCCAATAGAAAGGTACTGCTTAGGACACTCTGTTTGCATGCGCCGACCGAAACCTGCTGCCGGTACCACAGCGCATACCTTCGAAAAAGTCACTGCCATGTCGTAATCCTGGGCCTGATTATCGATTGTTTTGTGCTGAGCCCTGATTGCGTTTAGACGCATCCGGCACCAGACGATAAAAAGTCTCGCCCGGCTTCGTCATACTGAGTTCGTTACGTGCACGTTCCTCAATCGCCTCTTGTCCGCCATTGAGGTCGTCAATTTCGGCAAAAAGTTGATCGTTTCGCGCTTTAAGTTTTGCGTTTGTTGCCTGCTGTGCCGTGACGTCATCATTGACGCGGCTATAGTCGTGAAGACCATTCTTACCGAACCACAGCGAATACTGAAGCCAGACCAGCAAAGCCAGCAACAGCAGTGTTAATTTACCCATCCAGCCCCCTGAAAAACGGCATCATCATCCCATAACTTTCCGTTCGACTCTACTCTGGGGTTTTAATTATGTCTCAAGTTAGCCCATCAGCCATAAAAACAGCAGGCCGAAAATGATAACCACGGTCGCGATGGTAATGATAGTGCTATAGAAAAGCCGCCCGTTGAGCAGCGAGTGCAGCGCAATGCCAACCACCACGGCGACGGGCATCAGTGCAAGGAAGAAAGGCCAGGTGTAGAGGAAGAAAAACAGCGTATTGCGGCCATAGATCAGAAACGGGATGCCGAGCGCCAGCAACCACGAGACGAAGCCCACCACGGCCCCAGGAAGTGACCAGGTCGTCTCGTCATCAGTCGATACGGTTTCCGACCCGGTGATAATGTAATTCTCACTGTTACGCATAGCAGTTCCTGTGACCATGACACATCTTACGGGCAGCGAGCTATCCGTTCGATACCGTCTCAGGATCTGATAATATCGTCCCGTCTGAGCAGGTCTAATAATTGGCTTACTAAATTTGTTACCAATTGTTGACCTTCCAGGTGAATCTCTGGCGATTCAGGAGCTTCGTAAACAGAGTCAATGCCAGTGAAATTGCGCAGTTCTCCCGCACGCGCCTTTTTATACAGCCCTTTTGGATCGCGTGCTTCACACACCGCCAACGGCGTATCGACAAACACTTCGATAAACCGCGCATTCCCGACACGTTCGCGCACCATTTGCCGTTCGGCGCGATGCGGTGAAATAAACGCGGTTAACACCACTAAACCCGCATCGGCCATCAGGCTCGCCACTTCACCTACGCGGCGAATGTTCTCTTTGCGATCGTCGTCGCTAAAGCCCAAATCGCTGCACAGGCCGTGGCGCATGTTGTCGCCATCGAGCAAATAAGTGCTTACACCCTGTTGATGCAAGGCCTCTTCCAGCGCCCCGGCAACGGTGGATTTACCGGAGCCAGAAAGCCCGGTAAACCACAGCACAACCCCACGGTGTCCGTGGAGTTGCTCGCGCGCGCTGACCGTAACCGGATGAGGATGCCAGACGACGTTCTCATCATGGGCGGCCATTATTTGCCTCCCAGCAAATCGCGTGCGCCCCAGTGCGGGAAGTGTTTGCGCACCAGCGCGTTCAGTTCAAGCTCAAAGGCGCTGAATTCAGACGGTGCAGCGGTCGCCTGCTCGTGTGGCTCGCGCACCATACCCGCACCAACGGTGACGTTGGTCAGACGGTCGATGAAGATCAGCCCACCCGTTACCGGATTTTGCTGATATTTGTCGAGCACCAGCGGCTCATCAAAGGTGAGATCCACCAGCCCGATGCCGTTCAGAGGCAGTTCAGAGACCTGATGCTGGGCCAGATTGTTGATATCCACCTGATACTGAATGCCATCCACACGCGCCCGGGTTTTCTTGCCCGCGATTTTGATGTCGTAACTTTGTCCCGCCGTCAACGGCTGTTCCGCCATCCACACCACATCCAGCGACGCGCTTTGTACGGCTGGCACATTCTCTTGCGCATTCAGCAGTAAATCACCGCGACTGATGTCGATTTCATCTTTCAATACCAGCGTGACCGCTTCGCCTGCACCCGCTTGAGGCAAATCACCGTCGAAGGTCACGATACGGGCAATCGTCGATTCCACGCCGGATGGCAGCGCCTTCACGCGCTGGCCAACCGTTACCACGCCGGAGGCAATGGTCCCGGAGAAACCACGGAAATCGAGGTTCGGGCGGTTAACATACTGCACCGGGAAACGCATCGGCTGGTTTTCCACGGGGCGCTGAATTTCAACGGTTTCCAGCACTTCAAGTAGCGTCGGGCCGCTGTACCAAGGCATGTTTGCACTCTGAGAAGCGACGTTGTCGCCTTCCAGCGCGGAGAGCGGCACGAAGCGGATATCCAGATTGCCCGGCAGTTGATCGGCAAAAGTCAGATAGCTCTCGCGGATCTCGTTGAATTTCTCTTCGCTGAAGTTCACCAGATCCATTTTATTGACTGCTACGACCAGGTGTTTGATCCCCAGCAGAGTGGAGATAAAGCTGTGGCGACGAGTCTGATCCAGCACGCCTTTGCGCGCATCCATCAGCAGGATCGCCAGCTCGCAGGTCGACGCACCGGTCGCCATATTACGGGTGTATTGTTCATGCCCCGGCGTATCGGCAATGATGAATTTGCGCTTCTCGGTGGAGAAATAGCGATACGCCACGTCGATGGTAATGCCCTGCTCGCGCTCGGCCTGTAAGCCGTCCACCAGCAGCGCCAGATCGAGTTTCTCACCCTGGGTGCCGTGACGCTTGCTGTCGTTGTGCAAAGAGGAGAGCTGATCTTCGTAAATTTGGCGCGTGTCGTGCAGCAGACGGCCAATCAGGGTGCTTTTCCCGTCATCAACGCTGCCGCAGGTCAGAAAGCGCAGCAGGCTTTTGTGCTGCTGGGCGTGCAGGTAAGCTTCCACGCCGCCTTCATCTGCAATTTGTTGTGCAATTGTGTTGTTCATGGCGGCTCCTTAGAAATAACCCTGACGTTTCTTCAGCTCCATTGAGCCTGCCTGGTCGCGGTCAATCATGCGCCCCTGCCGCTCACTGGTGGTGGAGACCAGCATCTCTTCGATGATCTCCGGCAGCGTCTGCGCGTTTGACTCGACGGCGCCGGTCAGCGGCCAGCAGCCTAACGTACGGAAGCGCACCATCTGTTTTTTGATAACCTCGCCCGGCTGCAAATCGATACGATCGTCGTCGATCATCATCAGCATACCGTCGCGCTCCAGCACCGGGCGCTCAGCCGCCAGATACAGCGGAACGATTTCGATATTTTCCAGATAGATGTACTGCCAGATATCCAGCTCGGTCCAGTTGGAGAGCGGGAAGACACGGATACTTTCGCCTTTGTTAATCTGGCCGTTGTAGTTGTGCCACAGCTCCGGGCGCTGGTTTTTCGGGTCCCAGCGGTGGAAACGGTCGCGGAAAGAGTAGATACGCTCTTTGGCACGGGATTTCTCTTCGTCACGACGCGCGCCGCCGAAGGCCGCATCAAAACCGTATTTGTTCAGCGCCTGCTTCAGCCCTTCGGTTTTCATGATGTCCGTGTGCTTGGCGCTGCCGTGGACGAACGGGTTGATGCCCATCGCCACGCCTTCCGGGTTTTTGTGCACCAGCAGTTCACAGCCATAGGCTTTGGCCGTGCGGTCGCGAAACTCGTACATCTCACGAAATTTCCAGCCGGTGTCAACGTGCAGCAGCGGAAACGGCAGGGTACCCGGATAAAACGCTTTACGCGCCAGATGCAGCATGACGCTGGAATCTTTCCCGATGGAATACATCATTACCGGGTTCGAAAATTCGGCAGCCACCTCGCGGATAATATGGATGCTTTCTGCTTCAAGTTGCCGCAGGTGGGTAAGTCGTTTTTGGTCCATAACCGTTCCTTAAGCCAGAAGAACCATCGCTCTCTGAGTTAGTTTTAAGCGTCTCTGATAGGGGGACTATAGGGGGCGGCTTAGAGTGAATGAAATTACGAATTGGAATGAGTAGTTACTCAATGGAATAACGCCTCGAGAAAGCTAATATCAAAAAGTGCTTAACGCGCGAAATATCGGGCATTTAAGAGCAAATGAAATTGTGTAAGCGCGGTCACAGTTTCATACTAGGCGCGTTAAAATTTTGTTCTATTTTTTAAGGACTCACTATGTTTTGCGCAATGCGCCACCGTATCGCTGCCCTGGCGTTCGGCGTTTGCTGTATCCTCCCGGCACAGGCAACCCCTCACCCGTTGGGTGACATCGCATCAACTCAGGCGCGCCATATTGCCACACTGTTTCCAGGACGAATGACCGGTACGCCCGCAGAAATGCTCTCCGCCGATTATCTGCGCCAGCAGTTTGCGGATATGGGCTACCAGAGCGATATTCGTGCTTTTCACAGCCGCTACATTTATACCTCGCGCAATAAAAGCAAAAATTGGCACAACGTAACGGGCAGTACGGTTATTGCGGCGCACGAAGGCAAATCAGCACAGCAGATTATTATCATGGCGCATCTCGATACCTTCGCACCGATGAGCGATGCGGATACCGACAATAATCTTGGCGGTTTAACGCTTCAGGGTATTGATGACAATGCGGCAGGTCTCGGTGTGATGCTAGAACTGGCAGAGCGCATGAAGGATATCCCAACGAAATACGGTATTCGTTTTGTCGCCACCAGCGGCGAAGAAGAAGGCATGCTCGGCGCGGAAAATCTGCTTAATCGCATGAGCGCGGCGGAAAAGAAAAATACCCTGCTGGTGATTAACCTCGATAACCTGATCGTCGGCGATAAACTCTATTTTAACAGCGGCAAATCCACGCCTAACTCGGTGCGTAAACTGACGCGCGACCGCGCGCTGGCCATTGCACGCAGCCACGGTATTCTGGCGGCAATCAATCCAGGTCGTAACCCCGACTATCCGAAGGGCACCGGCTGCTGTAGCGATGGCGAAGTGTTTGATAAGGCGGGTATCCCGGTGCTGTTCGTTGAAGCCACGAACTGGAACTTAGGCGACAAAAACGGCTACCAGCAGCGTGCCAAATCGAAAGCCTTCCCGGATGGCACCAGCTGGCACGATGTCAGGCTGGATAACCAGCAGCATATCGATCACGCGTTGCCGCAGCGTATTGAGCACCGCAGCCGTGACGTAGTGAAAGTGATGCTACCGCTGGTGAAGGAACTGGCGAAAGCGGGGAAAGCCTGAGATTGGGTGCATGAGGGTAAACCCTTACAGCGCAATACGCGGGGTCACCCCCGCGTTGTCGCTACTTCTTCGGTTCGCAAGCAAGAACAGCCTTGAACTCCATACCACGTTCTCTGATATTCAACTCACAGAGTGAGTCGCGCACCATTAACGTAAATCCTAATGCCGTAATACACAGCACGATGATTGCCACCAGGGCGTATTTAGTCAGCATGTATTGCCTCCCTGCAAGGAAGAGGCTAACATCGAACTGTCTGGGTTCAACGTCGGCCTCGGGTTGATAGAAATATCTCCTGGGGCTTTCGTCTATCTGGAACCTTGAAAATGCTCAAAGCCAGTTAGCCTCAAGCACCCGTCGCCATATTACGTATCACGCCTTTTCTGCCCAAATTGTTGTGCCAGATGCAGAAGCCGCCTCGCAATAAAAATGCCCCCGCTCATAACAACCGGAGGCAGTAGACAGATCCCGCTAAACGATGAAGTCTATCCTTCGTGCAACCCACACTCGCGCTTAAGCCCAAAGAAACGCGTCTCTTCTTCCGCCATGCCCGGCTCCCATTTGCGGGTGGTATGGGTGTCCCCCACCGACAAATAGCCCTGATCCCACAGCGGATGGTATTTCAACCCGTGCTGTTGCAGATACTGATAAACCGTTCGATTGTCCCAGTCGATAATCGGCAAGACTTTAAATACCCCGCGCTGGATACCTAATACCGGCAGACTGGCACGGCTGCCAGACTGTTCGCGCCTGAGGCCAGCAAACCAGGTTTTGGCGTTCAGCTCACTCAGCGCCCGGTTCATCGGTTCGACTTTGTTGATCTCATTGTATTTCTCAATGCCCTCGACGCCCTGCTCCCACAGCTTGCCGTAGCGGGCTTCTTGCCACGCCGCGCTTTGCTCTGCGCGATAGACCTTGAGGTTCAGCTTGAGTTTGTCCGTCAGCTCATCGATGAACTGGTAGGTTTCCGGGAACAGGTAGCCGGTATCCGTGAGGATCACCGGAATGTCCGGGCGGATCTGATTCACCAGATGCAGGCTCACCGCCGCCTGAATGCCAAAGCTCGACGAGAGCACATAGTCGCCCGGCAGGTTTTCCAGCGCCCACGCGACGCGGCCCTGCGCATCGAGTTTCTCTAGCTGGGCGTTGGTTTCTGCCAGAGCGAGAATGCGTTCGACTTTAGGCAGATCGTTTAGGGCGTTTAGATCGAGTCTGGACATAAGTTCCTCGTTAGCCTGTTTTGCCGGATGGCGGCTGCGCCTTATCCGGCCTACAAAATTTGCGGTACTTTGTAGGCCCGGTGAGCGTTAGCGCCACCGGGCGATAATAACTACTCCCAGAAATCTCGCGCCGGGTCGAGTACCGGGCGGATGATGCCCGCGCGTACCGTAAAGTCGCCAAAGCCTTCACCCGCTTCACGTTCTTTCGCCCAGCGCCCGACCAGTTCGTCGAGGGAATCAAGAATTTCCGGCTCGGTAATGTTTTCACGGTACATGCGCGGAATGCGCGTCCCGCTGCGGTTTCCACCGAGATGGACGTTGTAGCGGCCCGGCGCTTTGCCGACCAGCCCCAGCTCCGCCAGCAGCGCGCGGCCACAGCCGTTCGGGCAGCCGGTCACGCGCATCACAATGTGTTCGTCGCCAACGCCGTGTTTCTCCAGCACCGCTTCCACTTTATCGGTGAACGACGGCAGGAAACGCTCAGCCTCCGCCATCGCCAGCGGACAGGTCGGGAAGGAGACGCAAGCCATCGAGTTTTCGCGCTGCGGTTTGACCGCATCCATCAGCGTATGCTCGCGCGCCAGCTTTTCGATCTTCGCTTTCTGGCTGTCCGGCACACCCGCAATAATCAGATTCTGGTTCGCCGTGATGCGAAACTCGCCTTTATGAATCTTAGCAATTTCCAGCAGACCGGTTTTCAGCGGACGGCCTGGATAATCCAGAATACGACCGTTCTCGATAAATAGCGTCAGGTGCCATTTATTGTCGATCCCTTTCACCCAGCCGATGCGATCGCCGCGACCGGTGAATTCGTACGGGCGGATCGGCGCAAATTTAATACCTGCACGACGTTCCACTTCTTCTTTGAACGTCTCAACGCCGACGCGCTCAAGGGTATATTTGGTCTTCGCATTTTTACGATCGGTACGATTCCCCCAGTCGCGCTGCGTCGTCACTACCGCTTCGGCCACCGCCAGCGTGTGCTCCAGCGGGATGTAACCAAACTCGCTTGCGGTACGGGCGTAGGTTTTTTTGTTGCCGTGTTCAATCGACAGACCGCCGCCCACCAGCAGGTTAAAGCCTACCAGCTTGCCGTTCTCGGCAATCGCCACAAAGTTCATGTCGTTGGCATGGAGATCGATATCATTCTGCGGCGGGATCACCACCGTAGTTTTGAACTTACGCGGCAGATAAGTCTGACCTAGGATCGGCTCTTCGTCCGTGGTCGCAACCTTTTCCTGATCGAGCCAAATCTCTGCATAGGCGCGGGTGCGCGGCAGCAGATGTTCGGAAATCTTTTTCGCCCATTCGTAAGCTTCAGCGTGCAGCTCGGACTCGAACGGGTTCGAGGTGCAGAGCACGTTACGGTTCATGTCGTTGGCGGTCGCCAGCGCGTCGAGGCCCACGGAGTGCAGCATCTGATGCACCGGCTTGACGTTCTTCTTCAGAATGCCGTGGAACTGGAAGGTCTGACGGTTGGTCAGACGAATGCTGCCGTAGATCGTATTGTCATGGGCAAACTTATCAATCGCCTGCCACTGTTTAGTGGTAATGACACCACCCGGCAGGCGGCAGCGCAGAAGCATCGCGTGACGCGGCTCGAGCTTTTGCTCAGCGCGTTCGGCGCGAATATCGCGATCGTCCTGTTGGTACATGCCGTGGAAGCGGATCAGCAGGAAGTTGTCGCCTTTGAAACCGCCGGTCAGACCGTCATTTAAATCTTCGGCAATGGTGCCACGCAGGTAGTTGCTCTCTACCTTCATGCGCTCGGCGTCCGTCAGTTTGCCTTCGACCACCAGTGGGCCAGGGTGTTTTTCGCTCATTAGTAGACATCTCGCTGATAACGGCGCTCTACGCGCAGCTCACTTAAAAATTCGTCCGCCGTTTCGGCATCCATACCGCCGAATTCGGCAATCACGTCCAGCAAAGCCTGTTCGACGTCTTTCGCCATGCGATTGGCGTCGCCACAGACATAAAGGTGGGCACCGTTATTGATCCACGCCCACAGCTCTGCGCCCTGTTCGCGCAGTTTGTCTTGTACATATATTTTTTGTTTCTGGTCGCGAGACCAGGCCAGATCGATGCGGTTCAGCACGCCCTCTTTGACGTAGCGTTGCCACTCCACCTGGTAAAGGAAATCTTCCGTAAAGTGCGGATTGCCGAAGAACAGCCAGTTTTTGCCCGGTGCTTCATCCGCCGCGCGCTGCTGCAGGAAGGCGCGGAACGGTGCGATGCCGGTACCAGGACCAATCATAATCACCGGCGTTTCAGGATTAGCAGGCAGGCGGAAGTTGTCGTTGTGCTCAATAAACACCCGCACTTCGCCCTCTTCTTCGACGCGATCGGCCAGGAAGCTCGATGCTCCACCGGCGCGCGCGCGGCCTTCGATATCAAAGCGTACCGCGCCGACGGTGATATGCACTTCGCTCTCGACTTCCGCCTGCGATGAGGCGATAGAGTAGAGACGCGGCGTCAGCGGACGCAGCAGGCCGATAAGTGCTTCGGCATCCAATTGAGCCGGCGCAAAACGCACCATGTCCACAATCGGGGTGGTTGCGGCGTAATGCTGGAGTTTAGCTTTGTCGCCCACCAGCGGCAGCAGGGATTCGCTGCGGGTCAGAGTGGCGTAATTCTCAACGATGTTCGCCGTGTTGACCGTCAGCTCGAAGTGCCACTGCAGCGCCTCGGAAAGCGGCAACGATTTGCCGTCAACGGTGACGGTTTCAGTGCCTTTCAGCCACAGCAGCTCCACCAGTTCTTTCACCAGCTGCGGGTCGTTCTGATACCAGACGCCGAGCGCATCGCCGGGCTGATAGCGTAAACCGGAATCACCGAGATCGATTTCGATGTGGCGAACGTCTTTTTCCGAATCGCGGCCAGTGATTTTCTGGTTCACCGACAGGCTCGCCGTCAGCGGCTGTTCTTTCGTATACGGGCTGGTCAGCACTTCATTGACCACGCCCGAGGCAGTCACCGCGGCCTGCGCGGTGGACTCTGTCGGTACGCGGGCTTTCAGCACCTCAACGATGCGCGCGCGCCATTCGGCGGCGGCAGGCTGATATTCCACGTCAGCGTCGACGCGGTCCAGCAGGCGCTCTGCACCCAGCTCCGCCAGTTTGCTGTCGAAGTCTTTGCCGGACTGGCAGAAGAATTCATAGGAGGTATCGCCAAGACCAAAGACCGCAAACGCGGTGCCGTCGAGTTTTGGCGCTTTTTTCGAGAACAGGAATTTATGCAGCGCGACCGCTTCTTCCGCCGGTTCGCCCTCGCCCTGCGTGGAAGCAATCACAATAACCAGTTTTTCTGACGCGATTTGTTTGAATTTATAATCCCCGGCGTTGACCAGGTTCACGTTTAGTTTGGCGGCCAGCAGGTCGTCGCGCAGTGCTTCTGCCACGCGGCGGGCGTTACCCGTTTGCGACGCAGAGATCAGCGTAATCGCCGGGATTTCCACCGCGGCAGGTGCGGTCGTCGCCACAGCCCCAGGCTGTTGATTGAGCATTCCCCAGAAATAGCCGGAGACCCAGGCGAGCTGAGTGGGTGAAAAATCAGTGGTGGCCGCCTGGAGGCGCGCCAGTTGCTCCGGGTTCAGGGGAAGCAAATTCGAAGGTGGGGCCTGTGTTGTCATGCGTTGTTATGTTCCAGTAGCAAAGCGGAATTTATGCAAAAAGACCAAACTAGAGATAAGGTTAACGGCGGGGATAATAACAATTAAAGAAGGGATGGAAATAATAAATAACCAAAAGAACTAACCGGTTTTAGTCATGGTTCTTAACATTAAAACCGATAAAGCAACCTACTGAATTAAAACACATTAACCCGTATTTTTTGTGGCGAATCATCACTGCGCTGGCAAGGGCCGTTTTAGTTAATGCTAAAAAAGGGTCTTTCCGGTACTATTCGGCGGTTTTTTCCGCATTCGCATTACTGAGAGTTAATGATGTCCACCACCCTGTTTAAAGATTTTATGTTCGAAGCTGCCCACCACCTGCCGCATGTCCCGGAAGGCCATAAATGCGGTCGTCTGCACGGTCACTCCTTTATGGTGCGTCTTGAAATTACCGGTGAAGTCGATCCGCACACGGGCTGGATTATGGACTTCTCCGAGCTGAAAGCCGCCTTCAAGCCGACCTATAACAGGCTTGATCACTACTATCTGAATGATATTCCAGGTCTTGAAAACCCAACCAGCGAAGTACTGGCAAAATGGATTTGGGATCAAATGAAGCCGCTGGTTCCGCTGCTGAGCGCAGTGACCATCAAAGAAACCTGCACGGCAGGCTGCGTTTATCGCGGCGAGTGATGTTTGCCTTTGAGGCAGCGGTCAAACTCCCTTTAATTTCGCTATGTTAGGGTTGTGCGTTCTCAGGAAAAGGAGCGCAAGGTGGCGGACGATTTTGACCTTATTATTATTGGCGCAGGAATAGCAGGTTCGACCTGCGCTCTGCTCAGTGCCCGCGCCGGATTGTCCGTTCTGCTCATCGAGCGCGGCGAACAGCCCGGCAGCAAAAACCTCTCAGGCGGCAGGCTGTATGGCTACGCTCTCGCCGATATTCTCCCTGATTTTCACCATTCAGCTCCCCTTGAGCGTCGCATTACCCGCGAACATTTCTCCCTGTTAACCGCTGACGGTGCAACAAGCCTGTGTGCGCAAAACCCGGCGAGCCCATCGTGGAGCGTATTGCGTGCGCGTTTCGATCCGTGGCTGGCAGCACAGGCGGAAGCGGCGGGGGCTCAACTGCTGTGTGGCGTCACTGTCGATGCGTTGCACCGTGAACAAGGCCGTATCACTGGCGTGATGTGTGAGGGGGAATTACTGAGAGCCCGCGTCGTGGTACTGGCGGAAGGGGCGAACAGTCTGCTCGCCGAGCAGCAGAATCTGGTTTCTCGCCCGTCGATGGAGCAGATGGCGCTGGGCATCAAAGAGACGCTCGCCCTTGACCCCTCGCGCATTCAGGAACGTTTCCATCTCGAAGAGAACGAAGGCGCGGCCTGGCTGTTCAGCGGGCAAATCTGCGGCACCAAACCCGCCGGGGCGTTTCTGTATACCAATCAGCAGTCGTTGTCGCTGGGGATTGTCGCGCCGCTGGCGTCCCTGCGAAACGGACCGGGTTCCGCCTCCTCCCTGCTGGCAAAACTGAAACACCACCCGACGCTACGCCCGTTGATTCGAGATACCGAAACGCTGGAATATGCCGCCCATCTGGTGCCGGAAGGCGGTCTTAATTCGGTGCCCTTGCAGCGCGCCGGTGAGGGCTGGCTGCTGATCGGTGATGCGCTGCGCACCTGCATCAATACCGGCGTGACGGTCCGGGGCATGGACACCGCGATGCTTAGCGCCCAGGCCGCCGCGCAGGCGCTTATTGCCCATTTCCGCCAGCCGAAAAAACCACTGCAAACGCTGTTTGACCGCGAACTGGAACGCAGCATCCTTTGGCAGCAACTTCAACGCTATCGCCATGTGCCCGCGCTGCTCCAGCGTGAGAGTTTTTATCATCAGTGGCCAGAGTTCAGCCGCGCCATAATGCGCGATTTAACGCGGGTGGACGCCACGACCAACCTGCCGCTGTGGCGCATCCTGTTAAGTCATACGCGTCGCTTCGGCGTTGCGCAGATGGGCGCTGATATTCTGAGGAGTCTGCGATGTCTGTAAACGAAAGCCTGGCCCGCAATTGCTACCATCCCACCGCGAAAGCACATCTTCACCTGCACGACTCACTCAGCGAAGAACAGATTTCACAGCTGGTAAAAATTTGTCCTGCCGGATTGTTTACGCAAGATGTCGCTGGCAAGGTAAATGTGCATTTTCAGGGTTGTCTGGAGTGCGGTTGTTGTCGTCTGCTGGCGAGCCCCGACACGCTCGCCGACTGGCATTATCCCCCTTCCGGCGCTGGGCTGACCCTGCGTTTTGGTTAATTCACCTAAGGATCTTTCGTGCCATTAATTCACCTGCTGAGACAAAATCCGGTTATCGCGGCGGTCAAAGACAACGCCAGCCTACAGCTCGCTATCGACTCCGACTGTCAGTTTATATCGGTGCTTTACGGCAATATCTGCACCATCACCGGGATCGTGCAAAAGATTAAACAGGCCGGGAAGATGGCCTTTATTCATGTCGATTTACTGGAAGGGGCGTCGAATAAAGAGATTGTGATTCAGTTTCTTAAGCTGGTCACTCAGGCCGATGGGATCATCAGTACCAAGCCAAATATGCTGAAAGCCGCTCGCGCCGAGGGTTTTTTCTGCATTCACCGCCTGTTTATTGTCGATTCGATTTCGTTTCATAACATTGATAAACAGGTGGCGCAGTCCAACGCCGACTGCATCGAAATTCTGCCCGGCTGTATGCCGAAGGTGCTGAACTGGGTGACGGAGAAAGTGCACCAGCCGCTGATTGCGGGCGGCCTGGTGTGCGATGAAGAGGACGCCCGTAATGCGATCGCCGCTGGCGTGCTGGCGCTGTCCACCACCAATACCGATGTCTGGAAGCTGGCGAAAGATCTGAACTAAACCCGGCACTCCAGCAGCGCCTGAAGCACCTCCTGCGCATCGCCCACAACGCCCACATCCGCTGCGGCAAATATTGCCGCTGCCGGATCGCAATTAATCGCAACGATAAACTGACTTTGCGCCACGCCAGCCATGAATGCCGATGCGCCCGATGCCCCGGCAATCAGGCATACCTCAGGCGCAATATTTTGCCCGGAGATCCCCAGCATTCGCTGTTCGTCACAACCTCCGGTCATCACTCTTTGGCGGGTAAAGCCCGATTCAGCATGGAATGCAGAGGCTATTTGGGCAAACGCCGGGCTTGTTGCCCCCTGCCCCGTCGCCAGAACAATTCTGGCAGATTGCAATGGATGCGCGGATTTGCTGAGGATCTCAGGCTCCGGTAAACCACCTGATATTACGGCGGACACTATCTCAGTGACGGGAATATCCGCCGGGAAAACGGCGTTCAGCCGGGGAAGATTCGCTGCCAGCGACAGGCAAATCGGGCGACGATCAGGCCGCAGCGTGGCGGTGAGCGCATTGCCATACACGGCTTTGGTGGCGGTGTGCGTCTCGTTGTTCCAGGCCTGAACCTGACAAATGGCGCTGCCCCCCAGCCGCCACGCCAGCCGGGTAGCCAGTTCGTCGCCTGCCGTAGAGGGCGGAAAGAGCACCATGTCCGGCGAATCGGTGATAAAAGCCGACTCCAGCGAGGGCAGTAGAGACTCTGCCCTTTCCTCTTTTGCACGCCAGCAACGCTGCGGGTTAAACCCATGCACGGCGAGAAAATCCGCCATCGGGCCTTCGTCTTCGGGTTTAAGTATCACGATCGCGATGTTCATGGCTGCATCCTTTGCGCCAGGTAGTCATTCCACAGACGCTGCGCCGCCTGTTTTGCAGGCTCGTTGATGATAATGCCGCTGCGACGAGCGATGTGGCGCTCCAGTCTAAGGCAAGAAATGGATGAAACCGCTGCGTCGCATTGCCGCTGTTCAATATCTGCTTTCGCCGCCGCCAGCCGCGCACGCATGCCAGGCACCCGCAGCGCCATCTGCCCGCGATTACTTACCCGCAACACCGCGGGCCTATCGATATGCCAAAGGCTGCGCTGGTGCTGATCTTCACACTCCACCGTAAAGCCATCGCCGTCCACGCGCAGTCCACGCACCGATGACAAACACGGCCAGCCGAGCATTTCCGCCAGCAGCCACGCCGTTTGCCCGTTCTGTCCTTCGCTGCTTTGACTGCCGAGCAGTACCAGCTGCGCAGTGTTTTCCCTCGCCTGTGTCGCCAGCTGTTCAGCCACAAACGTAGGCAAGAAACGCAGATCGTCCGGACTTAAGAGCAGCGTCTGGCGGGAAAATCCCAACGCCGCCAGATTGCGTAAGCCAGGCAGCGCACGCTCATCGCCTATTGTGACTGCACTCAATTCCAGAGCGGGATTCGTTTCACGTGCGAGCAGCATTAGCTCCGCTGCACCCTGCTCGTCATTGCCCATGACCGCGCGCATCAACGTGCGATCCGGGCCAGTTCCGCTGCCGGCTGATGCCTGCCAGTCGGTCTCCGCCAGCATCGACAGATCCGGTTCAGCTTTAAACGCCAACAGAATGTTCATTGATTTTTCCCGGCGGTTTTGGCGGAAGATCGGCCGCCTCCACCAGCGATAGATTTTTCGTTTCCGGAGCCCACAGCAGCGACACCAACAGCCCCACCAGCAGGACTGCCACCAACATCAGCAGCGTGTGACGCATCCCCCAGGAGAGCAGCGCCATCGGCAACAGCCCAGTGGCAATTGCCGCCCCCAGACGGCTCATGGCAGTGGCAAAGCCCACGCCCAGCGAGCGGATATCGGTCGGGAAACTTTCGGCGGGCAAAATCCCCACCAGATTGCTCGCCGCCGAAATCGCCGTGCTAAACAGCACGAACAACAACAAAATCTGGGTGCTATTGCTGGCAGGCGTGAAGGCCAGCGCCGTCAGCGTCAGCGCCAACAGCAGAAAACTGCCAATCAAAAACTGGCGTCGGGAAAGCATCCAGGTGAGTACCAGCCCGAGCAGTGCGCCTACAATCAGCAGGCCGTTGAGGATCAGGCTCGCTGTGAGCGCATCTTCCAGGCCGATTGTCCCGGCGATGGTTGGCAGCCAGGTGTAAATAACGAACCACGGCACCACCAGGCAGATAAAAAACAGGCTGTTAAACGCGGTTCGCCGCCAGTAGCGGGCGGAGAACAGGGTGCTGATATGACGAGTCGTGACCCCGGCGATTTCGTCGCCCGGCAACACATTCGCGCCCAGGAAACGCCGCACTACCGCGTGCGCTTCGCCGATCCGCCCCTGGCGCATCAGCCAGCGGGGAGATTCCGGCGTCCCCATCCGTAGCAGCGTGATCGCCAGCGCCGGTACGGCAGTGGACGCCAGCAGCCAGCGCCAGGCTTCGGGCTCGCTGTTGATCCACAAATGCCCCGCCACGCTCGCCAGCACGTAGCCGATGGTCCAGACCACGCTGAATGCGCCCAGCAGCATGCCGCGATAGCGTTTCGGAGAAAATTCCGCCAGCAGCGTGTGGCCCACGGAGTAGTCCCCGCCGAGGCCAAAGCCAATCAGCACGCGCAGAAAAATCAGCTGCTCCGGCGAGGTGACAAAGAACTGGAAAAAAGAGGCCAGCGTGATCAGCAAAAAGCTGAAGGTGAAAATACGCTGACGTCCTGTGTGATCGGAGATCCAGCCCAGAATCAGGCTGCCAAGAAACAGGCCAAACAGCGCCGAGCCGCCGATCAAGCCTTCCTGCATGGCGGTGAGATTCATCTGCGACTGGAGCGGAATAATGGCGTAGCCAATGACGCCGAGCACATAACCGTCGGTCAGGTGCGCACCAAAGGTGAGTCCGGCAATACGCCAGTGAAAGCGGGTTAGCGGCAGATCGTCCATTCGTACGGGTGACGCGCTCATGGCTCCCCCTTGAGGAAAAAGGACGGCTTCCCCGAAGAGAAGCCGCAGCAAGTTCTACTTTTCAATCGGATAGATCGTACCCGTGTTCATGATGCCGTTCGGATCAAACTGTTTTTTCAGCCCTTCGAGCAACGCCCATGCGCTGCCATGTTCGGCTTTCGCCCAGTGAACGCGGTGCTTACCAATACCGTGGTGATGCACCATCGAACCGCCGAGAGCGATCGTCTCTTCGCAGATGATTTTGTTCAGCGGATTATGGTATTTATCAATTTCGTCTTCCGGCTTGCAGTCCACCACGTTGTAGTCGTAGACGAAGTACATGTTGGTGCCGTTGATGTAGCTGTGGGACGAGTGTCCGCCGAGCATGGTGATGTCATCGGCGTGCGGGAATTCAGTACGGATGCGGTGAATGACGCGCTCGTAAATCTGGTTGATGCTGCTCCAGTCGCCGGATACTTCAGTGGTGAAGCCCATGTTGCCAGTTTTGAGGATCTGCACGCGTTCTGCGGCCACTTTTTCCGGGCCCCAGTTGAGGTTGTTGAACCAGTTTTCGATAAGCTTGCTGTCCACGCGGGTGCATTGCGGGTAGCGCGCCACGATCTCGGCGATGCCTTCACCGGTGGCGCGCGCCATGCGCGGATTGCCTTCGGCCATAAAGATCATCACGCATTTGCCTTCGGCAAAATGGGTGAAGTGCTGTGTGCCGTCTTCGGCGTCGTACAAACGCGCAATCGACGGACGATAGCCTTCGACCATCACTTCGCGCAGGATCTCAAAGCCGGTTTTCATCTCGTCGAGGATGTAGCCGTAGTAGAGATTGTTTTCCGGGGTGAATTTGAAGATTTTCACTGTGACTTCAGTGATGTAGCACAGCGCCCCTTCGTTACCGATGATGATATGGCGAATATCCGGGCCAGCAGCACGGCGCGGCACGTTCTTGATGCGCGTAATGGTACCGTTCGGCAGCACCGCCTCCAGCCCGACGACCATATCTTCAATCGCGCCGTACAGGGTAGAAAACTGGCCGATACTGCGAGTCGCCACCAGACCGCCCATCTGCGCCAGCGGTTTAGACTGCGGCGAGTGGCCCGTGGTGTAGCCTTTGGCGCGCAAGGCGTTTTCCAGCACTTCCAGCGGCACACCGCACTGGGCCGTCGCCTGCATGTTTTCGATATCAATATCGATGATTTTGTTCATCCCGGAGCCGTCGAGCACCAGAGAATTTTTCACCACCGTTTCCAGTCCGCCTTCCGTCGCGGAAGCCCCGGTGCGCGGAACGCCGTTAATTTTGTACTGATTCATAAACGCCAGCACATCAGAAACCTGCTGGGTGGAGCCGAGTTTAACCACCGCCGCAGGCAGTGGCAGGGTGAACACGCCGTGGATATCGGCAAATTTTCGAAAGCGGTCGACGCTGTTTTTCTTCAGTACGTTTTCATCGGTCACCACGCGCTCGGGGCCAACAATTTCTTTTACCTGTTCAACAATTGCTTCGCGGGATAAAGACATAATAATTCCTTTCTGATTTAACGGTAATAAACAGAAACCACCGAATTAAGCGAAAAATGATTAACGGACTAAATAGCCGCCATCGACAACTAATAAATGACCATTCACATAATCAGACGCCCGACTGGAGAGATAAACCATCGCCCCCATTAAATCTTGAGTATCACCCCAACGATTCGCCGGAATATGATCCAGTACGCGCTGATTGGTTTCTGGATTACTGCGGGTGGCGGTGGTAATTTCCGTGGCGTAATACCCTGGCGCAATCCCGTTAACCTGAATGTTATATTGGCCCAATTCATCACAATAGGCTTTGGTGAAACCAGCCAGCGCATGTTTTGTCGCCGAATAGGCAGGTGACCACTGACCACCTAAATAAGAGAACAACGAACAGATATTAATAATCTTGCCGCTCTGCTGTGGAATCATAATTTTGGCCGCTTCATGACTTAATTCAAAAGCTGCCGTCAGGTTGACGCTTATCATTGGGTCCCAGTCGGCGCGGCCAAAATCCAGCACTTTATTCAGCTTACAGATCCCGGCATTGTTAACCAGAATATCGACAGTGCCGAAACGTTCGCAGCAGGCAGCAATAATCTGACGCGGTGCGCCTTCAGCTGTGATGTCCACCTGCATAAAGTCGACTTCCACGCCCTGCTGTTCAATCAGCTCACGCGTTTCGCCGTTGTCTTTGATGAAACTTGGGATAAACAGGTTGGCTCCGGCTTTCGCCAGCGCCATAGCAAACGCCTGGCCCAGGCCGCTGTTACCGCCGGTTACGATCGCGGTTTTCCCTTTGAGGGAGAAGAAATCCATAGAAAATGCATTAAGCGACTCGATAGACATAATGTGGCTCCACAATCCTTTAGGCAAAAAAAAAGAAAGGCAACTTCCCCCGGTAAGAGGGAAGTCACCTTTCTCATATTCTCTGGTAACTGGGATAATTTGTAGCATAGCGTCTCAAACGCGAATGTGATGAAACTCACAGAGATGGATTTCGCTCAAATGAAATAATAAATGGTCAGAAGCGTGATTATTCTCACACTCAAACATAAACGCTCATGATATTTGTAATGGCAATTACTCGAGACCATGAGAAAAGTAATCTGCTCCTCAAAGGGCGGTTTACTTTTCTCTTTTTTTTGTCTTTTTTTTAGCCTGATAACATCTACCCTTAACACGAGAGATCGCTATGCAACATTCACCCTGGCGTCGCTGGATAACCCTCGCCATTATTAGTTTTAGCGGTGGCGTGAGCTTTGACTTGGCCTATTTGCGCTATATCTATCAAATCCCAATGGCAAAATTTATGGGATTTAGCAATACCGAAATAGGGTTAATCATGAGTACTTTCGGAATAACCGCAATTATTCTTTATGCGCCAAGCGGGGTTATTGCCGATAAGTTTTCCCATCGCAAAATGATTACTTCTGCGATGATTATTACCGGATTGCTGGGCTTTATTATGGCCACTTACCCACCCCTGTGGGTGATGCTGCTGATTCAGGTGGCCTTTGCCGTCACCACCATTCTAATGCTGTGGTCTGTGTCGATCAAAGCGGCATCAATGCTGGGTGACAGCAGCGAACAAGGCAAGATCATGGGCTGGATGGAAGGGTTGCGCGGCGTGGGCGTGATGTCGCTGGCGGTGTTTACCATGTGGGCGTTTTCACGATTTGAACCCGATGACGCCAACAGCCTGAAAACGGTGATCCTGATCTACAGCGTGGTGTACATTCTTCTCGGGATCTTGTGCTGGTTCTTCGTCACCGACGGAACCCGTCAGAACGGACCCGGAGTTACCGCCGATAAGAAAGCCTTCCAGCTCAGCGACATTTTTGCCGTACTGCGGATCAGCACCACCTGGTATTGCAGCCTGATTATTTTTGGCGTGTATACGATTTACGCCATCCTCAGCTATTCCACCAACTATCTGACCGAAATGTACGGCATGACGCTGGTTGCCGCGAGCTATATGGGGATCGTCATCAACAAAATCTTCCGTGCGTTCTGCGGCCCGCTGGGCGGAATTATCACCACCTATAGCCGGGTGAAATCCCCCACGCGCGTGATTCAGATCCTCTCTGTTGTTAGCGCGTTGACGCTACTGGCGCTACTCGCCACCAACAATCATCCGCAGTCCGTCGCGGTGGGCATCGGCCTTATTTTACTGCTGGCCTTTACCTGTTATGCCTCGCGCGGGCTGTATTTCGCCTGCCCAGGCGAAGCCAGAACGCCAACGTTCATCATGGGGACTACCGTTGGGATCTGCTCGGTGGTCGGCTTTCTGCCGGACGTCTTTGTTTACCCTATCGTCGGCCACTGGCAGGACACGCTGCCTGCCGCTGAGGCCTATCGCAATATGTGGATGATGGGCCTGGGCGCGGTGTGCATGGTTATCGTCTTTACTTTCCTGCTGTTTCGAAAAATCAAAGGAGAAGAGCAATGTCAAAGCATTACATCATTGGAATAGATGGCGGGAGTCAGAGCACCAAAGTGGTGATGTACGATCTGAAAGGGAACGTGGTGTGTGAAGGCAAAGGCCTGCTACAGCCGATGCATACGCCCGATGCCGATACGGTTGAGCATCCTGACGACGATCTCTGGACTTCACTGTGCGCGGCGGGGAAAGACTTGATGCGCCAGTTTGGCGGCAAACCAGAGGAGATTGTCGGCATTGGGCTTGGTTCGATCCGCTGCTGCCGCGCCCTGCTCAAATCCGACGGCACGCCCGCTGCGCCGCTGATCAGCTGGCAGGATGCACGCGTGACGCGCCCTTATGAACATACTCAGTCAGATGTGGCATACGTGACATCATTTTCCGGCTATCTGTCACATCGCCTGACCGGTGAACGTAAAGACAACATCGCCAACTACTTTGGTCAGTGGCCAGTCGATTATAAAACCTGGAGCTGGAGCGATGACGCAGCGGTATTTAAGAAATTCAATATCCCGCGCGAAATGCTGTTTGACGTGCAGATGCCGGGCACGATCTTAGGCCATATCACCCCAGAAGCCGCGAAAGCGACCGGATTCCCGCAGGGTCTGCCGGTGGTATGCAGCACCAGCGATAAAGCGGTCGAAGCGCTTGGCGCGGGGCTGCTAGACGACGAAACCGCCGTGATTTCGTTAGGGACCTACATCGCACTGATGATGAATGGCAAAGCGCTGCCAAAAGATCCGCAGGCCTACTGGCCGATTATGTCGTCGATTCCAGAAACCCTGTTGTACGAGGGCTACGGCATCCGCAAAGGGATGTGGACCGTGAGCTGGTTGCGCGACATGCTCGGTGAATCGCTGATTCAGGACGCCAAAAAACAGGGCGTTTCCCCGGAAGATTACCTCAACCAAAAAGCCAGCCACGTGCCGCCGGGCTGCGATGGCCTGATGACCGTACTGGACTGGCTGACCAACCCGTGGGAGCCGTACAAACGTGGGATCATGATTGGCTTTAACGCCACGATGGATTATGCATGGATTTATCGTTCGATTCTGGAAAGCATCGCCCTGACGCTGAAAAACAACTACGACAACATGTGTACTGAAAGACAGCATTTTGCCAAGAGGGTGATCATTACCGGCGGCGGCTCAAACAGCGATCTGTTTATGCAGATTTTCGCGGACGTGTTTAACCTGCCGACGCAGCGCAATGCGATCAACGGCTGCGCCAGCCTCGGTGCGGCGATCAATACAGCTGTGGGCCTCGGGCTTTATTCGTCTTATCAGCAGGCGGTGGATAACATGGTGCGGGTAAAAGATGTGTTTACGCCGGTCGCGGCCCACGCGGTGTGCTATGAGGCGATGAATAAAGGGATCTTCAGGGAGCTCACTCAGCATACCGACCCGATTCTGAAAAAATCGTACGCGGTTTTCCATGGGGATTTAAGCGAGGTGGAGGCGATTCAGAGCTGGTCGAACGCGTAGATTTTTTTGCCGGGTGGGTGCGGTCTGATGCCCTCACCCCTGCCCTCTCCCACGGGGAGAGGGAGAAAACACTAAAAACAGCAACTTGCGTTGCTGTTTTGCTTTTACCTCAGGCTATATTCAGATACTTGTGCGTCTGCATCGACAGACGCCAGTTGCGGGCGATACAGGTTTCAATGCACAGACGCGTGGCGTCGTCTTTCTGGCTGATGGGCTGCAGGGCAATGATGCGCTGCTTTTCGTCCGTCAGTGTCGCCAGCAGTTCATCAAGTGCTTCAATATCACGCACGCGGCCCACCGGATGTTTGATCTCATCCGCACGTTCCAGCGCCTGCGACAGCACATCATACCCGCCGCGCATGTTCACTTTTGGTGACACGGTGACCCAGGTGGAGTGCGAGCAGCGCACTTCGTGGGTGCCGCTGGTTTCAATCTGGCAACTGTAGCCGTTCTTTTCCAGCAGCTCCGTGAGCGAGGTTAAGTCGTGAATGCAGGGTTCACCCCCGGTGATCACCACATGGCGGGCGGTCCAGCCCTGACGACCGATGATCGCCAGCAGGTCTTCCGCACTCCCGGCGCCCCATTTGTCACTCTCTTTGGTTTTGGCCAGAATGCTAAACAGCGACACTTCCCGATCTGCGAGTTTATCCCACGTATGTTTGGTATCACACCAGGCACAGCCAACCGGGCATCCCTGTAATCGAATAAAAATAGCAGGAACGCCAGTGAAGTAACCCTCGCCTTGCAGGGTCTGGAACATCTCGTTAATCGGGTACTGCATAGTCATCTCAGTTTGGGGATAAACGTTAAGTATCGCAGATCCCCGCCTAAGTATCATGCCCGATCGGTGCTTTACGCCCCTATTGCCGCCACAAAGCGGGCCGTTATTTGCTGTGGACGCGTAATTGCGCCGCCCACCACCACCGTATGCGCGCCTAATTCCAGGCAGCGCGCGGCCAGTTCTGGCGTGTCGACGTTGCCTTCCGCGACGACCGGAATCGTCACCGCCGCCAGCACGTCGCGTAAGAATCCGCAGTCGTTTTCACGCAACAGACGGCCCGTCGTATTCGCCGTATAGCCGTGAAGCGTGGTGCCAACGCAGTCAAATCCGAGATCCTGCGCGGTTTTAGCCTCCGCGACGGTTGCGATATCGGCCATCAACAGCAGAGACGGATAGCGCGCGCGGATTTTTTCCACCAGCGCGGCCAGCGTTTCGCCGTTCGGACGCGGGCGGGCGGTAGCGTCGAGGGCAATGATTTCCGGCGTCACCGCCATCAGCTCGTCGACCTCCTTCATCGTGGCGGTGATAAACACCTCGCTGTCCGCATAATCACGTTTGATGATGCCAATCACCGGTAACGAGACAGTCTCTTTGATGGCGGCAATATCCACCACGCTGTTGGCGCGAATGGCAACCGCCCCGCCCTGCGCCGCCGCCAGCGCCATGCGCGACATGATAAATGAACTGTGCAGCGGTTCGTTTTCCAGCGCCTGACAGGAGACGATCAATTTGCCTTTCAAAACATCCAGTACCGTTTTCATTACGCTAAACTCTCTTCGACTTCGTTTTTAATGATGGTGACGTGCGGGCCATAAATGACCTGAACCCCGTTCCCTCGGACGATGACGCCACGTGCGCCGGTCGCTTTCAGTGCCGCTTCGTCAACTTTGCTACCGTCTTTTACGGTCACGCGCAGTCGCGTGGCGCAGCAGTCCACCTCTTCCAGATTTTCTCTTCCGCCTAATCCCGCAATCACCGCCGCCGCGCGTTCGCTCTGTGGCAGCGTGCTTTCGACAACCGCCTCTTTCTCGCGACCCGGCGTGGCAAAACCAAAGCGGTTAATCAGGAAACGGAAGGTGAAGTAGTAGAGGAAGAACCACGGAATGCCGACCAGCGGGACGTACATCCAGTGGGTTTTGGCTTCGCCCTGAAGGACGCCAAACAGGATGAAATCGATGAAACCACCCGAGAAGGTCTGGCCGATGGTGATGTGCAGAATATGGGCGATCATGAACGCCAGCCCATCGAAGAAGGCATGGATGACGTATAAAACCGGGGCAACGAACAGGAATGAGAACTCAATCGGCTCGGTGATCCCAGTCAGGAATGAGGTCAGCGCCGCCGAGAGCAGCAGGCCTGCGACGCGCTTTTTATTCTCTGGTTTCGCCGTGTGGTACATCGCCAGACACGCACCCAGCAGACCGAACATCATGGTGATAAAGCGCCCGGACATGAAGCGCGAAGTGCCGATGTAAAATTGCTGGGTATTCGGATCGGCAAGCTGCGCGAAGAAGATTCGCTGCGTACCTTCGACCAGCTGGCCATTAACGATTTCACTTCCGCCCAGTGCCGTGGTCCAGAATGGCAGATAGAAGATATGGTGCAGACCAAACGGGCCGAGCATACGCAGGATAAAACCGTATAAGAACGTACCGAGAAAGCCGGTCGCATCCACCAGCCCGCCAAGCCCAAAAATCATTTTCTGGAAATGCGGCCAGATAACCGTCATCAACGCACCGACCACAATCGCCGCCAGCGAGCTGATAATCGGCACAAAGCGCGAGCCGCCGAAGAAACCGAGGAACTGCGGTAACGCGATTTTGTTGAAGCGATGGTGCAATGTGCAGGTCACGAGACCAATCACCACGCCGCCGAACACGCCGGTTTCAAGGGTCTGGATACCGAGCGTCATCCCCTGACCGACCGCGCCCGGGTTTTCATGCGCCAGCGTGCCGGTGAGGATCAAAAGCGCATTGATGGTGGCATTCATCACCAGAAAGGCAAGCAGTGCCGCAAGCCCGGCGGTGCCTTTATCCGTTTTCGCCAGCCCAACGGCCACCCCAACGGCAAACAGCACAGAAAGGTTGGCAAACACAATCGACCCGGCGCTGCTCATAATCGTAAATATGGCCTGAAGCCAGCCGACATCCAGGAACGGGTACGCGGTTAGCGTATTCGGGTTGGATAACGCTCCGCCAATCCCCAGTAGCAGACCCGCCGCGGGTAATACAGCTATCGGCAGCATGAACGATTTACCGAACCGCTGCGCCTTTTCAAACCATGCCCCGGAGGAGGCGCCACTGAACATTTGCATCATATTTTCATTTCCCCTGTTAATGGTGAAAATTTTTACCACATAAAATACATAAATTGAAAATTATCACCAATAACCTGGAGGATGATCATACTTTTTTAAAATGACTGGCATCTCGGCCCCACTTTCCGCCACACTAGCCGCAGAGAAACGCATTAAGGATCTTGCATGTCAGAAAATGAAAATCTGCTGCTACGGCTGCGCCAGGGCGTCTCCGGATACAGCCCTACTCAGCAAAAACTGGGCGAGTTCGTATTAAACGATCCTGCAAAAGTGCTGTATCTGACGATCACCGAGCTGGCGCGTGAAAGTGACACCAGTGAAGCGAGCGTGACGCGCCTGTGTCGCGCGCTGGGGTGTAAGGGATATACGGAATTTAAGATGGCGCTGGCGCTGGACGTTCAGCGGATACAGGCGCCGAGCCGAAAAGGTGATGAGATTGATGAGGTGGTTGAGGAGTCGGTGCAGGCGTTGCGCGACACTTCGCAACTGCTCGACAGGGATATGCTGCTAAAAGCGGCGCAAGCGCTGCATCAGTCGCGCTCGGTCTATATTTATGGTGTCGCGGCCAGCGCCATCATAGGTGAATATCTGCATTACAAACTGCTGCGTCTGGGGAAACCAGCTCAGTTATTCAGCGATATGCATCGGGCGTCGATGAACGCCACGACCCTAAACCCGGACGATCTAATTGTGGCCATTTCGAGTTCCGGCTCGACGCGCGATCTGCTGCACGTGGTGAAGCTGGCACGTAAGCGCGGTGCGAAGGTGCTGGCGCTGAGTAACACGCCGCGCAGCCCGCTGGCGTCGATTAGCGATATGTTGCTGGTGGCAGCAAAACCCGAAGGGCCGCTGAGCGCGGGGGCATTGAATGCCAAAGTGGGCGTAATGCTGCTGGTGGAGTTGCTTGCGACGTCGCTGATTACGCTCGACGATCGCTACGGCGATATCAGCCAACAAACGGCGAGCGCCACCCTTCCCTTACTGCTGTAAATCAGCCATAAAAAAACCCGCCGAAGCGGGTTTTTTCTTAAGAGTGAAAGCTCAGTAGATTACTGACCTTTGATCTCTTTACGACCGTTGTACGGAGCTTTTTCGCCCAGTGCTTCTTCGATACGAATCAGCTGGTTGTATTTAGCTACGCGATCAGAACGGCTCATAGAACCGGTTTTGATCTGGCCTGCAGCGGTACCAACAGCCAGGTCAGCAATGGTAGCGTCTTCAGTTTCGCCTGAACGGTGAGAGATAACGGCAGTGTAGCCAGCGTCTTTCGCCATTTTGATCGCAGCCAGAGTTTCGGTCAGAGAACCGATCTGGTTGAATTTGATCAGGATGGAGTTAACGATGCCTTTCTCGATACCTTCTTTCAGGATCTTGGTGTTGGTTACGAACAGATCGTCACCAACCAGCTGGATTTTGTCGCCCAGAACTTTAGTCTGGTATGCGAAACCATCCCAGTCAGATTCGTCCAGACCGTCTTCGATAGAGACGATTGGGTACTGTTTGGTCAGTTCTTCCAGGAAGTGAGTAAATTCTTCGGAGGAGAATGCTTTGTTGCCTTCGCCAGCCAGAACGTATTTACCGTCTTTGTAGAATTCAGATGCTGCACAGTCCATCGCCAGGGTGATGTCTTTACCCAGCTCGTAACCTGCTGCTTTTACCGCTTCAGCGATAACAGCCAGAGCTTCTGCGTTAGAACCCAGGTTAGGCGCGTAGCCACCTTCGTCACCAACAGCAGTACCCATGCCTTTAGATTTCAGAACTTTAGCCAGGGTGTGGAACACTTCAGAACCCATACGGATGGCTTCTTTCAGAGTTTTCGCGCCAACAGGCTGAATCATGAACTCCTGGATATCAACGTTGTTATCCGCGTGCTCGCCACCGTTGATGATGTTCATCATCGGAACCGGCATGGAGTATTTACCTGGAGTGCCGTTCAGTTCAGCGATGTGCTCATACAGCGGCTGACCTTTAGAAGCAGCAGCAGCTTTGGCGTTTGCCAGAGACACAGCCAGGATTGCGTTCGCACCGAAGTTAGATTTGTTTTCAGTACCGTCCAGGTCGATCATGATTTTATCGATGCCAGCCTGGTCTTTGGCGTCTTTGCCAAGGAGTGCCTGAGCGATAGGACCGTTAACCGCACCAACAGCTTTGGTTACGCCTTTACCCAGGAAACGGGATTTGTCGCCATCGCGCAGTTCCAGCGCTTCGCGGGAACCAGTTGAAGCACCTGATGGAGCTGCAGCCATACCAACGAAACCACCTTCCAGGTGAACTTCGGCTTCAACGGTCGGGTTACCACGGGAGTCGATGATTTCACGACCGATGACTTTAACGATTTTGGACATTAGATTTTCCTCAGTACAAGTTAAACTAAAACTCCAGACAAACAACGCGTACCTGAGGTACGCGTTGCCGTTCTAACTTTTTTTACTTCGCCTGACGCTTCTGATATTCGCTAGCGGCTTTCACAAAGCCTGCAAACAGCGGATGTCCGTCACGCGGCGTAGAAGTAAATTCCGGGTGGAATTGACAAGCGACAAACCACGGATGGTTTGGCACTTCAATGATCTCGACTAACTGATCATCCCCGGAACGGCCCGCAATACGCAGACCCGCAGCTTCAATTTGTTTCAACAGCATGTTGTTGACTTCGTAGCGGTGACGATGGCGTTCGGTGATAGTTGGCGCACCGTACATCTTGCGAACCAGACTGTCATCAGATACCTGGCAAGCCTGAGCGCCAAGACGCATCGTGCCACCCAGATCGCTCTTCTCAGTACGGACTTCAACGTTGCCGTCTTCATCGCGCCATTCTGTGATAAGCGCCACAACAGGGTACTTACAGTCTGGCACAAATTCCGTAGAGTTCGCGTTTTCCATCCCGACTACGTTACGAGCGAACTCGATCAACGCAACCTGCATACCCAGGCAAATGCCGAGGTAAGGAATATTGTTCTCACGCGCAAAGCGTGCGGTAGCGATCTTGCCTTCAACACCACGGTAGCCGAAGCCGCCAGGGATCAGAATAGCATCCAGATCTTTCAGAATTTCGACACCGCGCGTTTCAACATCCTGCGAATCAATCAGCTTGATGTTAACCGTTACGCGATTCTTCAAACCACCGTGTTTCAGCGCTTCAATAACTGACTTATAGGCATCTGGCAGTTCAATATACTTGCCAACCATACCGATAGTCACTTCGCCTGCCGGATTCGCTTCTTCATAGATAACCTGTTCCCATTCTGACAGATTAGCTTCCGGACAGTTCAAGCTGAATCGTTTACAAATATAATCGTCCAGACCCTGTGATTTCAACAGGCCCGGGATTTTATAAATGGAATCGACGTCTTTCAGAGAAATCACAGCCTTTTCAGCAACGTTACAGAACAATGCAATTTTCGCGCGCTCGTTGGCCGGAACGGCACGATCGGAGCGGCAAATCAGGATATCCGGCTGGATACCGATAGAAAGCAGTTCTTTAACGGAGTGCTGAGTCGGTTTAGTTTTCACTTCACCAGCAGCGGCCATGTATGGCACCAGCGTCAGGTGCATGAATAGCGCGTGTTCACGACCGATATCAACCGCCAACTGACGAATCGCTTCCAGGAATGGCAGAGATTCGATATCACCGACCGTACCGCCAATTTCAACCAGCACAACGTCGTGGCCTTCGCCACCTGCGATGATGCGCTCTTTGATAGCGTTGGTGATGTGCGGGATAACCTGAACGGTTGCGCCTAAGTAGTCGCCACGGCGTTCTTTACGCAGAACGTCGGAGTAGATACGACCCGTAGTGAAGTTGTTGCGGCGACTCATTTTGGTACGAATGAAGCGCTCGTAGTGACCTAAGTCCAAATCGGTTTCAGCGCCGTCTTCAGTAACGAACACTTCGCCGTGCTGGATTGGGCTCATGGTGCCTGGATCGACGTTGATGTACGGATCCAGTTTCATCATAGTCACATTGAGGCCACGGGCTTCAAGAATGGCCGCGAGAGAGGCTGCGGCAATGCCTTTACCCAGAGAGGATACAACCCCGCCGGTCACAAAAATATAGTTCGTTGTCATGCTGAACCTGAGAAGTTAGGTTGGAACGATGGAATAACCAAGACGGGAAAGTAGTATACCCGAACACGGCGAGCGCCACAAACTTTCATTCTCCGTCTCCTGTCTCAGGCTTTGACAAACATAGGGAGTGAGAAAATAGCCCCTTTTGGGTAAATGTTTTTGACGCAAATCAAGCGCTTGTCATTTAAAAAATCACACAAATTGCGCTTGATCGCAAAAATCCGTTAGAGATCATGTTCCTGGCGTTTTACTTCCTGCCACACTTCTTCCATCAAATCGAGGTCAACGCCGGTCATTTCCAGGCCGCGCGCCGCAACAATGCGCTCGACTTCGCGGAAGCGACGTTCGAATTTGAGGTTGGCTTTTTGCAGCGCGGTTTCGGCTTTTACCCCCAAATGACGGGAAAGATTGACCGTCGCAAACAGCAGATCGCCCATCTCCTCTTCCAGCCGGGCTTCATCAATTACCGCTTGTTTGGCTTCATCCATCACTTCGTCGATCTCTTCGTAGACTTTGTCGAGCACCGGGCCAAGTGAGGTCCAGTCAAAGCCCACGGCAGAACAACGCTTCTGGATTTTATGCGCACGCATCAGTGACGGGAGGCTCAGCGGAATATCATCCAGTGCCGAATGTTGGGACTTTTCAGCACGTTCAGCACTTTTAATTTGCTCCCAGCGAACCAGCACTTCTTCGCTGTTTCCCGCAGAGGCGTCGCCAAAAATATGCGGATGGCGACGCTCCAGTTTGTCGCTAATGGCAGCACAAATATCATTGAAATCAAAGCGCCCCTCTTCCTGCGCCATCTGCGCATAAAAGACCACCTGGAACAGCAGATCGCCCAGTTCACCGCGCAGATCGTCAAAATCTTCGCGCGAGATAGCGTCCAGTACTTCGTAGGTCTCTTCGAGGGTGTACGGTGCGATGGTGGCGAAGGTCTGCTCTTTGTCCCACGGACAGCCGTTTTCCGGGTCGCGCAGACGTTTCATAATGCCGAGCAGGCGGTCGAGTTGAGTTTTATGGTTCGTGACAGTCATACGGCCTCTTTATCATCTTCACTTTGGCTCATGATAACCTGTCGCCGGATGACTGCCATCCTCTATTGTTATACCCGACAGATTAATAGCCCATTCAGAGTGACGAACAAAATAACACCGTAACGGATCGTTTCGTAATCTGCTATATCGTACGCCCGCAGTAGGCTATGACCATAACCGTGATAGCCCACCGCATCGTAGTATCCCGTGATAATGTGAGCAGCACAGCACAACGTTGTAAAAATAATTAATAAAAATCGAGAGGATATGCTTGAATGAATCTTGATCAAGCGATACAACAAATAACAGCCAATGAGAAAAATAACCCCTGTCAAATAATATAAAATGACTGGAAGCCATGGTCTTGAAGAGAAAATAATATCCTGCTCCATACTTAGTGCCTCAAGTCAGTTTCATTATAAGTGGGCATCAATGATAAAACAGTCACTTCATCGCTGATGATTTCAAGCATAAAAAGAGGTTTAGTCATGTTACTCACGCCTTTGACATAGTCTGTCTGATGCAATCTAATGCCGAAGAGATTCCATGACCTTTCTCTCGGCGTGGGAATTCTTCTGGCCATACCATATCCCGATAGCACAAGGTCTATTGTACCGTAAGCAATATCCCCTTGTTTCCCACCATAACCAGCCTTAGATGCCGCGTAATGGTATGCTTCTCTGAGTGGCCCTGAGGCTTCTTCATAAACGGCAAGGTAATAACCGTTCTCATAGATATTGTTCAGACCTTGCAGAATCATTGCAGACCCAGGTACCGTTGCACTTCCCCCGGTTGATACACATAGCCCCACGCCGGTAGTAACCTGGCCTATACCTGATAAGAATCCTATTATTTTGGTGTAGAGATTATATAACTCTGCAGCTCGTTTGTTTTTGTACTCTTGTTCAGCCATCCAGCGTGAATAAATTTTATTATTCATTATCACCGAGCGCTGATAGTTAAGAACAGCCGTTTTATACTTTAATA
The DNA here is from genome assembly GCF_002922995.1 of Lelliottia sp. 7254-16. Classification (NCBI taxonomy): domain Bacteria; kingdom Pseudomonadati; phylum Pseudomonadota; class Gammaproteobacteria; order Enterobacterales; family Enterobacteriaceae; genus Lelliottia; species Lelliottia sp. 7254-16. Next base: position 136,612 of record NZ_PQVS01000006.1, on the reverse strand, counting down.
TTTCCTCTCCTCCCAACCATGACAAGCAACTCATTTGAATTTCAGTTTCGACCTGCCTGACCACGTCAATTATTCTGCTAAAATAGTCTGATTGCTTAAAGTAAGAAGGTTCTGTCATCCACAAACGCTGTGCGACAGTCATAAACTCATCTTTCTGAATTTCAAATTCTTCCTTTGATCCATAAAACATTAGTGCCTCCGCTGCGGTTAATTCACATTTAAACTGTCTAAACATAAATATCGGAGAGAGTTTACTGCGTAAAAACATAAAATTGAGCGATCAGATAAGAATTCGGAAATGTGCCCGCTATAGCAAAGAGGCCACCGAGAAATTCAGTGGCCTCCGAGTTATTACCCGCCGTGCAGACGACGCGCGTCAATCACGTCCGGCACCTGGTTCAGCTTACCAAGCACGCGGCCCAGCACCTGCAGGTTGTAGATTTCAATGGTCATATCGATGGTCGCAAGCTGCTCGCGGGTATCGCTGCGACTCGCAACGCCAAGGACATTAACCTTCTCGTTCGCAAGAATAGTGGTGATATCGCGCAGCAGGCCGCTGCGATCGTTGGCGGTGACGCGCACCACCAGCGAGTAGCCCGCAGAGTAACTTTCACCCCACACCGCGTCGACAATGCGTTCTGGCGCGTGGGATTGCAGCTCGGCCAACTGATCGCAGTCGGAACGGTGAATAGAAATCCCGCGCCCTTGGGTGATAAAACCAACGATATCATCCCCCGGGATCGGCTGGCAGCAGCGGGCGATGTGGTGCATCAGATTACCGACGCCCTCAACAACCACCCGGCCATTGTCTTTGCTGCGATGCTGTGGGGCATGGGTTTTCTGCTGAAGCTGCTTCAGCGCCGCTGCATCCTGCTCCGCTGCGCTCGGTTTATTGAACTGCGATTGCAGGAAGTTCACCATCTGGTTAAGGCGAATATCTCCGCCGCCAATGGCCGCCAGCAGCTCATCCAGTTCGTTAAAGTTGTAGCGCGGCAGCAGGTGTTTTTCCGCCTCTTTGATGCTGATACCTAAATGCTCAAGTTCATCATCAAGGATCTGCCGGCCCGCCAGAATGTTTTTGTCCCGGTCTTGCTTACGGAACCACGCGTGAATTTTGGATCGTCCACGGCTGGTGGTGACATAGCCCAGGTTCGGATTCAGCCAGTCGCGGCTCGGGTTCGGCTGTTTCTGGGTGATGATTTCAATCTGATCGCCCATCTGCAGCTGATAGGTAAACGGCACGATGCGCCCGCCGATCTTCGCCCCGATGCAACGATGCCCCACGTCACTGTGGATGTGGTAGGCGAAATCGAGCGGCGTTGAACCTGCTGGCAGGTCCACAACGTCACCTTTTGGCGTAAAGACGTAGACACGGTCGTCAAAGACCTGGCTGCGCACTTCGTCGAGCATTTCGCCGGAATCGGCCATCTCTTCCTGCCACGCAATCAGCTTACGCAGCCACGCAATGCGATCTTCGTGGCCGGTGCGCGTACCGCTCGATGGGCCTTCTTTGTATTTCCAGTGCGCCGCGACGCCGAGTTCAGCATCTTCGTGCATCTGTTTGGTACGGATCTGAATCTCAACGGTTTTACCGCCGGGGCCGAGCACCACGGTGTGGATTGACTGATAACCGTTCGGTTTCGGGTTCGCCACGTAGTCGTCGAATTCATCCGGCAAATGGCGGAAGTGAGTATGCACTATCCCCAGCGCGGCGTAGCAGTCCTGCAGGCGGTCAGCGACGATGCGCACCGCACGCACGTCGAACAGTTCGTCAAAAGCGAGATGCTTTTTCTGCATTTTGCGCCAGATGCTGTAGATGTGCTTCGGACGACCATAGACTTCAGCCCGCACGTTCTCTTCTTTCATCGACTGGCGCAGGCCGCCGACGAACTCATCGATGTAATGCTCACGATCGATACGACGCTCGTGCAGCAGTTTCGCAATTCGCTTGTATTCCGCCGGATGCAAATAGCGGAAGCAGTAATCTTCCAGCTCCCATTTCAGCTGGCCGATACCTAAGCGGTTCGCGAGAGGCGCGTAGATATTGGTACACTCTTTCGCCGCCAGCACGCGTTCATCTTCCGGTGCGTCTTTCACTTCACGCAGGTGTGCGATACGTTCGGCGAGTTTAATCACCACGCAGCGGAAATCGTCCACCATTGCCAGCAGCATACGGCGGACGTTATCGACCTGTTCGGAGGAGACGGAATCCGTCTGGGCCGCTTTCAACTGGCGAATGGCAGCCATGTCGCGCACGCCGTGGATCAACACCACGACGGGATTGCCGACGCTTTCGCGCAGCACGTCTTCGCTCACCACTTCGGCGTCTGCCAGGGGGAAGAGCAGCGCGGCCTGCAGCGTTTCGAGATCCATGTTGAGCATAGAGAGGATTTCGACCATCTCAATGCCGCGCCATAACAGCAGCTCGGCGTCGGCATGTCCCTTGGTCGTTCGCAGACAATAGGCCCAGGTTTCGGTTAAGCGTTCACACGACTGCTGGCTGGAAATCCCCAGACTTGCGATCCATTTTTGTGGGTCAAATTCACCAGCTTTATTGAGATGTGCACTTCTTACCGCAACCATCGTCCTCTCCTTTAGGGACCAGGGCCTGTCGAATTCGACAAGCCGAAATTCATCAGATTTTCGCGAACAACACCATCGATTCCAGATGCCCAGTGTGCGGGAACATGTCCAGCATTGCCAGACGCTGAATTTGGTAACCCGCGCTCAATAATGCCTCACTGTCGCGGGCGAGCGTGGCCGGGTTACAGGAAACATAGACCACGCGTTTTGGCGCGAGTTTAATTATATGCTGCATTACGCCTGGCGCACCGGCGCGTGCCGGGTCGAGCAGAATTTTATCGAAACCGTGCTTTGCCCACGGCTGCAAAGTGACATCCTCCTCCAGATTTTCATGAAAAAATGTCACATTGTGCAACGCATTGCGCTGCGCATTTTCCTGCCCTTTTGCCACCAGAGCCTCGACACCTTCAACGCCGACAACGCTTGCCGCCCGTTTTGCCAGTGGAAGGGTGAAATTCCCCATTCCGCAGAACAGATCGAGCACTCGATCGCCAGGCTGAACATCCAGCCACTCAACGGCGGTGGCAACCATCTGCTGGTTCACGCCGTCATTTACCTGAATGAAGTCGCGCGGGCTGAACGTTAAGCGTAGCCCGTCCGACACATACCAGGGAGCGTCACCCGTAACCTGCTCAAGTATCTCGCTTTGCGGCGCGAGAAAAAGCGCCAGCTCGTGAGAATGCGAAAAGCGTTCCAGTTTTTCGCGGTCTTTGGCAGAAAGTGGCGCAGTGTGACGCAGCACCATCAGCGGAGCGTTGTCGGCCAGCACCAGTTCCACGTGTCCGAGCGAGCGCACGCCCTGCAATTCAGAAAGGCATTTGCGCAAATGCGGGAGCAATGCTTCAAGACGGGGCACCAAAACAGGGCATTGTTTCACATCGACAATGTCAGTGGCGCTACTTTTGCGAAAACCCATTTCCAGCTTTTGCGTTTTTGGCTGGAAGTTGAGGCTCAGACGCGCCCGGCGGCGATATCCCCACGGTTCGCCTGAGATAATTTCGTTTACGTCGTGCTTGATGAGGCGTGCCAGCGCGGTGCTTTTGCTGCGCTGTTGCAGAGCAACGCTGGCATGCTGCTGCTGGCAGCCGCCGCAGACGCCAAAATGCGGGCAGCGAGGCGCGGTGCGTTCCGCGCTATCATTAAGGCGACGCTTCACCCTGGCGCGCGCATACTTGCTCTTGTCTTCCGTCAGGGTGACTTCAGCACGCTCGGTGGGTAATAATCCGGGGATAAACACGGTCTTGCCTTGATGACGCGCAACGCCCTGGCCGAACGGGTCAAGGTCTGTCACATCAACAGTTATGATCTGACGCGTCGTCACGCGTCGCTTTGCAGAGTAGAATTGCGCCATCGCCGAGATTTTTCTCAAATAAACATAATGACCCTAATTGTCCCATAACGGAACTCCATGACCAACTACAGCCTGCGCGCGCGCATGATGATTTTGATTCTCGCCCCGACCGTATTAATCGGTTTGCTGCTGAGCATCTTCTTTGTTGTGCACCGTTACAACGACTTGCAGCGTCAACTGGAAGATGCGGGAGCCAGCATCATCGAACCGCTGGCCGTCTCCAGCGAATACGGGATGAATCTGCAAAACCGCGATTCGCTCGGCCAATTAATTAGCGTGCTGCATCGCCGACATTCAGAAATCGTGCGCGCCATTTCGGTCTATGACGAGAACAACCATCTGTTCGTGACCTCGAATTTTCATCTCGACCCGAGCGAGCTTAAAATCCCGGACGGCACGCCCTTCCCACGCCATTTGAGCGTGCTGAGGCGCGGCGATATCATGATTCTGCGTACGCCCATCATCTCGGAAAGCTATTCACCGGATGAATCGGTTCAGGCCGACGCCAAGGCCAGTAATAATATTCTGGGATATGTGGCGCTGGAGCTGGATCTCAAGTCGGTGCGTTTACAGCAGTACAAAGAAATCTTCATCTCTACCGTCATGATGCTGTTCTGCATCGGCATTGCGCTCATTTTCGGCTGGCGATTGATGCGTGATGTGACAAGCCCAATTCGCAATATGGTGAATACCGTCGACCGCATTCGTCGCGGGCAACTTGATAGCCGCGTCGAAGGCTTTATGCTCGGCGAACTGGATATGCTGAAAAACGGCATTAACTCGATGGCGATGTCGCTGGCGGCCTATCACGAAGAGATGCAGCATAACGTCGATCAGGCGACCTCCGATCTGCGCGAAACCTTAGAGCAGATGGAGATTCAGAACGTCGAGCTGGACCTTGCGAAGAAACGCGCTCAGGAAGCGGCGCGCATTAAATCTGAGTTCCTCGCCAACATGTCCCACGAGCTGCGAACGCCCCTCAACGGGGTGATTGGCTTTACGCGCCTGACGCTCAAGTCGGAACTTAATCCAACTCAGCGCGATCACCTGCACACCATCGAACGTTCCGCCAATAATCTGCTGGCGATTATCAACGACGTGCTGGACTTCTCCAAACTGGAAGCGGGCAAGCTGATCCTCGAAAGCATTCCGTTCCCGCTGCGCAGCACGATGGATGAAGTGGTCACCCTGCTGGCCCACTCATCGCACGACAAAGGTCTTGAGCTGACGCTGAACATTAAAAATGATGTGCCGGATAATGTGATCGGCGATCCGCTGCGCCTGCAGCAGGTGATCACCAATCTGGTGGGCAATGCGATCAAATTTACCGAAAGCGGCAACATTGATGTGCTGGTAGAACGACGGGCGATCAGTAATAACAAAGTGCAGATTGAGGTTCAGATCCGCGATACCGGAATTGGTATTCCCGAACGCGATCAGTCGCGTTTGTTCCAGGCATTCCGCCAGGCAGATGCCAGTATTTCCCGGCGCCACGGCGGGACCGGCCTTGGGCTGGTGATCACCCAGAAACTGGTGAAAGAGATGGGCGGGGATATCTCCTTCCACAGCCAGCCGAATCGCGGCTCCACCTTCTGGTTCCATATTAATCTCGATCTGAATCCGAATGTGGTGACCGACGGTCCCGTGACCGATTGCCTGCGCGGCAAGCGTCTGGCCTATGTCGAGCCTAATACCGCTGCGGCACAAAGCACGCTGGACGTCCTCAGCACCACGCCGCTAGAGGTGATTTACAGCCCGACATTCTCGGCGCTGGCGGTCGATCATTACGACATTTTGCTGATGGGGATCCCGGTGACATTCACCGGCGAGCTGACCATGCAGCAGGAGCGGCTGGCGAAGGCTGCCTCGATGACCGATTACCTGCTTTTGGCCCTGCCGTGCCACGCGCAGCTTAACGCTGAAGAGTTGAAAAACGACGGTGCTGCCGCCTGTCTGTTAAAACCACTCACCGCCACGCGCCTGCTGCCCGCACTGACGGAATATTGCCGCATTAATCACCACGCGATCCCCGTCACCAGTGACGATCACAAGCTGCCAATGAGCGTGATGGCGGTCGACGATAACCCGGCAAACCTGAAGCTCATCGGCGTATTGCTCGAAGATCAGGTGCATCACGTGGAGCTGTGCAACAGCGGTCCGCAGGCGGTGGAAAATGCCAAGCAGATGCAGTTTGATCTGATTTTGATGGATATCCAGATGCCAGGCATGGATGGCATCCGCGCCTGCGAGCTGATTCGCCAGCTTCCGCATCAGCAACATACCCCGGTGATTGCGGTGACAGCCCACGCGATGGCCGGACAGAAAGAAAAATTGCTGAGTGCCGGGATGAACGATTACCTGGCGAAACCGATCGACGAAGAGAAACTCCACAGCCTGCTGTTACGCTATAAACCGGGCTTCTCTGGCGGAATGTCTTCAGCAACACCAGAGCGCGTAGAGATCAACGTCAACCCGAATGCCACACTCGACTGGCAGCTGGCGCTGCGCCAGGCCGCAGGAAAAACCGATCTGGCGCGAGATATGCTGCAAATGCTGATCGCGTTCCTGCCGGAAATTCGTAATAAAGTGGAAGAGCAGTTGGTGGGTGAGCATCCGGACGATCTGCTGGAAGCGATTCATAAACTGCATGGCAGCTGTAGTTACAGCGGTGTTCCGCGCCTGAAAAGTCTCTGCCATTTGCTTGAACAGCAGCTGCGTTCAGGGACGGCGGAATCCGAGCTGGAACCGGAGTTTCTGGAATTGCTGGATGAGATGGACAACGTGACACGTGAGGCGAGGAAGGTGCTGGGGGTTAATTAGTGCGGTCTGGTGCCCTCACCCTGCCCTCTCCCACAGGGAGAGGGAGAAAAACCAGGAGCCCATGATTATCAAAAGAGAGAGTGGAAACTGTACCGTACAGTTCCCTCTCCCACAGGGAGAGGGAGAAAAACAAGGAGCCCATGATTATCAAAAGAGAGAGTGGAAGCCGTACCGTACAATTCCCTCTCCCACAGGGAGAGGGAGAAAAACGAGGAGCCCATGATTATCAAAAGAGAGAGTGGAAGCTGTACCGTACAGTTCCCTCTCCTACGGGAGAGGGAGAAAAACGAGGAGCCCATGATTATCAAAAGAGAGAGTGGAAGCTGTACCGTACAGTTCCCTCTCCTACGGGAGAGGGAGAAAAACGAGGAGCCCATGATTATCAAAAGAGAGAGTGGAAGCTGTACCGTACAGTTCCCTCTCCTACGGGAGAGGGAGAAAAACGAGGAGCCCATGATTATCAAAAGAGAGAGTGGAAGCAGTACCGTACAGTTCCCTCTCCCACAGGGAGAGGGTTAGGGTGAGGGCAAACTACAAGCTCATTCCCACCTTCAACACCGCCGCAATATTCCGCGCCGCCATCCGCACATTCTCTTCGGCATTTTCCAGCGCCTCTTCCAGCGTACACACCGTATAAATCACGCTGAACACCGCGTCGATCCCGTGCTGATGCACCACGCCGACATCCGCCGTCAAACTCCCCGCTATCCCGATCACCGGCTTGTTGTACCGTTTAGCCACCTTTGCCACGCCGACGGGGACTTTGCCGTGGATCGTTTGGCTGTCGATTCGCCCTTCGCCGGTAATCACCATGTCGGCGTTCGCAACGTGCTTATCCAGATGCAGCGCGTCGGTGACAATCTCAATCCCCTGGCGCAATTCCGCACCGCAAAACGCATACAGCGCCGCGCCCATTCCTCCGGCTGCACCACCGCCCTCAAGATTGAGAACCTCGATATCCAGGTCACGAGCAATGATTTTCGCGTAATGCGCCAGGGCAGCGTCCAGTCTGTCGATCATCTCCGGCGTCGCCCCTTTCTGCGGGCCAAATACTGCCGACGCGCCCTCAGCGCCAGTCAGCGGATTCGTGACGTCGCAGGCCACTTCAATCCGGCAGTCAGCCAGGCGCGTATCCAGTTCGCTGATATCAATGCGCGCCAGCTTTTCCAGTTCACCGCCGCCGAGCCCAATCGGATTGCCATTGCCATCCAGCAGTTTCGCGCCCAGCGCCTGCACCATACCGGCCCCGCCGTCATTGGTCGCGCTGCCGCCAATGCCAATGATGATATGTTTCACCCCCGCATCCAGGGCGTGACGAATCAGTTCACCGGTGCCCCAGGAGGTGGTTTTTAACGGATTGCGTAAGGACGGTGCGACCATCTCCAGGCCGCTTGCCGCCGCCATTTCGATAAATGCGCTCTGCTTGTCGCCGGATAATCCGTAGAACCCTTCGGCGTTTTCGCCCAATGGCCCTGTGACCTGCACTTTGATAATGCCGCCCTGCGTGGCGGCGACCATCGCCTCAACCGTCCCTTCGCCGCCGTCGGCAACGGGCAGTTTGACGTAGTCTGCGTCGGGGAAAATCTCGCGAAATCCCTGCTCGATCGCCGTCGCCACCTCAAGAGCACTCAAACTCTCCTTGTACGAGTCCGGTGCAATAACAATTTTCATAAGCCATCCTTACGCCTGTTGACGGGATTGAGCATACACCCACGCGGAATACAAAAATGCCGACTCCCGCAGGAACCGGCATTCACACTCAGCGCACCATGCAGGGACGCTTGTTGTTAAACGTCCAGTCCGGGATGAGATATTGCATCGCCATCGCGTCATCGCGCGCGCCGAGGCCGTGCTTTTGATACAGCTCGTGCGCTTTCATCAGTTGATCCATATCCAGCTCGACGCCCAGTCCAGGCGTGGTCGGCACTTGAACCATGCCGCCTTTGATCTCGAACGGTTGCTTGGTCAGGCGCTGATTACCTTCCTGCCAAATCCAGTGCGTATCGATGGCGGTAATCTTGCCCGGAGCGGCCGCCGCGACGTGGGTGAACATCGCCAGTGAGATATCGAAGTGGTTGTTAGAGTGAGAACCCCAGGTCAGGCCGAACTCATGACACATTTGCGCCACCCGCACGGAGCCTTGCATCGTCCAGAAGTGCGGGTCTGCCAGTGGGATATCAACGGATTGCAGCGACAATGTGTGACCCATCTGGCGCCAGTCGGTGGCGATCATGTTGGTCGCGGTCGGCAAACCGGTGGCGCGGCGGAACTCGGCCATCACTTCGCGCCCGGAGAAGCCCTGCTCTGCGCCACACGGATCTTCCGCGTACGCCAGCACGCCTTTCAGCTGTTTGCCGATGCCGATCGCTTCATTGAGCGACCACGCCCCGTTCGGATCGAGGGTGACGCGCGCCTGCGGGAAGCGTTTCGCCAGCGCGACAATCGACTCAGCCTCTTCTTCGCCCGCCAGCACGCCGCCCTTCAGTTTGAAATCGTTAAAGCCGTATTTTTCGTAAGCCGCTTCGGCCAGACGCACCACTGCATCCGGGGTCATGGCTTCGTCGTGGCGCAGGCGATACCAGTCACATTTTTCGTCCGGCTGACTCTGGTATTCCAGCGGTGTCAGTTTGCGATCGCCCACGAAGAACAGATAGCCGAGCATTTCGACTTCGCTGCGCTGCTGACCTTCACCGAGCAGCGAAGCGACGTTGACGCCTAAGTGCTGGCCCAGCAGATCTAACATCGCGGCTTCGATCCCGGTCACCACGTGAATGGTGGTGCGCAGATCGAAAGTTTGCAGCCCGCGCCCGCCCGCATCGCGGTCGGCAAAGGCACCGCGAACGGCGTTTAAGACATTTTTGTATTCGCCAAGGGTTTTACCCACCACCAGCGGGATTGCGTCTTCCAGGGTTTTGCGGATCTTCTCGCCGCCAGGAATTTCCCCCACGCCCGTGTGGCCGGAGTTGTCTTTGATAATCACAATGTTGCGGGTAAAGAACGGAGCATGGGCACCGCTCAGGTTCATCAGCATGCTGTCGTGGCCCGCAACGGGAACAATCTGCATGGACGTCACAACAGGGGTAGAAAACGTGTTCATCGTGCAATCCTTTTGATTAGTGGCGACCGAACGCCGGGCGTTTGCGGTCAAATGTCCAACCGGGAACGAGATACTGCATCGGGCCCGCGTCATTGCGCGCACCGCCCGGCAGCTTCTTGTACAGCTCGTGCGCCTTGTGGATCTGATCCCAGTCCAGCTCGACGCCCAGCCCCGGCGCATCCGGTACGGCAATCTTGCCGTCTTTAATCTCCAGCGGATTTTTGGTCAGGCGCGCGTCGCCCTCCTGCCAGATCCAGTGCGTATCGATAGCCGTTGGCTTACCCGGCGCCGCGGCTCCGACGTGGGTAAACATCGCCAGTGAAATATCGAAATGGTTGTTCGAGTGACAGCCCCAGGTCAGGCCCAAGTCGTCGCACAGCTGCGCGACACGCACCGCGCCGGAGAGCGTCCAGAAGTGCGGATCGGCCAGCGGAATATCCACCGAATTGAGCATGACTGCATGGCCCATTTCTCGCCAGTTTGTGGCGATCATATTGGTCGCTACCGGCAGCCCCGTCGCGCGGCGGAACTCGGCCATCACCTCGCGACCGGAGAATCCCTGCTCAGCTCCGCACGGATCTTCCGCATACGTGAGCACGTCGTTCAGCCCTTTGCACAGTGATATCGCTTCATCCAGCAGCCAGGCGCCGTTCGGATCGACGGTGATCCGCGCGTCCGGGAAACGTTTTTTCAGGGCGCGGGCGCTGTCGATCTCTTGCTCACCCGGCAGCACGCCGCCTTTGAGTTTGAAATCTTTAAAGCCGTAGCGGTCCTGCGCGGCTTCAGCCAGACGCACCACCGCCTCGCTGGTGAGCGCTTCCTGATGGCGCAGGCGATACCAGTCATGCTTACTGGGCGTTTCAGCCAGATACGGCAGATCGGTTTTCTGCCGATCGCCGACGTAGAACAGATACCCAAGTACGGTGACTGCATCGCGCTGTTTACCTGGGCCTAAAAGTTCGCACACCGGGACGTTCAGCGCTTTGCCGAGGAGATCGAGCAGCGCCGCTTCGAGCGCAGCCACCGCATTGACCCGCAGTTCGAACGTCCAGGCCCCTTTACCAAAGGTGTCAAAATCGGCAGCCTGATTGCCTTTGTGAACCTGCTGCACCACTTTGTTCAGGCGAGCGATTTGCTGACCGACCACCATTGGAATCGCGTCGAGCAAGGTCTGAAGAATCACTTCTCCGCCTGGCGCTTCACCGACACCGGTATTCCCTGTGCTGTCCGTGAGCACCACGATATTGCGGGTAAAGTACGCGTTGTGCGCGCCGCCAATGTTCAGCAGCATACTGTCGAAGCCAGCCACCGGAATGACCTGCATATCGGTAATTATTGGACTTGATTGAGTATTCATCATGCTCGCCCCGTGACCGGTTTGAGTTCAACGCGTTTGATATCGCCCACCAGCACCAGATAACTCAGGACCGCCACCAGCGCGTGGACGCCGACGTAAATCAGCGCACCGTTGAAGGAGCCGGTGGTGCCGACGATATAGCCGATGGCAATCGGGGTGACGATGCCGGAAATGTTACCGAACATATTAAACAGCCCGCCGCTGAGACCGCTGATCTCTTTCGGCGCGGTGTCAGCCATGACTGCCCAGCCCAGCGCACCAATCCCCTTGCCGAAGAAGGCCATCGCCATAAAGCCGATAATCATCCACTCGGCGTTGACGTAGTTACAGAACACCATCGTCATGGAGAGCAGCATGCCCAGCACAATTGGCGTTTTTCGCGCAATATTCAGCGAACCGGTACGACGCATCAGCCAGTCGGAAATTACCCCGCCGAGCACGCCGCCGATAAAGCCGCACACCGCCGGAACCGAGGCGACAAATCCCGCTTTCAGAATTGACATCCCGCGCGCCTGCACCAGATAGACCGGGAACCAGGTGATAAAGAAGTAAGTTAAGGCGTTAATGCAGTATTGGCCGAGGTAGATACCAATCATCATCCGCGAGCCAACCAGCTGTTTGATTTGCAGCCATTTTTGGCTAAACGGAACTTTGGCTTTGGCGCTTTTCTGATCCATGTTGATCAGTCCGCCACCCTCGGCGATGTAATCCAGCTCTTTCTGGTTCACACCGGGATGCTGGTTCGGCTCGTGGATCACTTTGAGCCAGACAAAGCTGATGATGATCCCCAGTCCTCCCATAAAGAAGAAGACATGTGACCAGCCCACTTCGTGGGTCAACCAGCCCATGATCGGGGCGAAAATGACCGTGGCGAAATACTGGGCGGAGTTAAAAATCGCCACCGCCGTGCCCCTCTCCTGCGCCGGGAACCAGGCCGCGACGATACGGCTGTTGCCCGGGAAGGAAGGCGCTTCCGCTAAACCAACGAGGAATCGTAAGGTGAAGAGGGCAACGATGATGCCGAAGCCGTTGAAGATATCGACGAAGCCCTGCAGCAGGGTAAACATCGACCAGATAAAAATGGACCAGAAATAGACGCGTTTCGAGCCGAATCGGTCGAGCAGCCAGCCGCCAGGGATTTGGCCAATCACGTAGGCCCATGAGAATGCGGAGAAGACGTACCCCATGCCGACCGGATCGAGGCCGATATCTTTCGCCATTTCAGAACCGGCAATCGACAGCGTGGCGCGGTCGCCATAGTTAAAGGACGTGACGATAAACAGCATCACCACTATCCAGTAGCGAGCATTAGTGCGCTTCTCAGCGCTGCTCGCCGCTTGGCTTAATGTACTCATTGTTGCACTCCTGAATCTTGGCTTGCGCCAGGTTCATTCTGTACGACATAACCTGTAGGGTAATCAGAATGAGAGGTTAGTGTTTTGCAGTTTTGGTACGGCTTTCCTGAAATATCAGTGCCGTTTTATGGTTTCTAACTGCATTTTTGTAACTGACGGGGAAAGTATATGTAAGGGGAGGCCGCTCTCTCACCGTGCATCAACACAACATTGGAAGGCCGGTCTGAGGTTGTTTGTGGCAAAAGCCCAAGGGAGTGGAAGGTGGTTCACGAAAATGGGGAAGAGTGTGAAGTTGGTTGCCGGGTGGCGGCTGCGCCTTACCCGGCAAAAGGCTACTTGAGCAACGCGCCCCACTGCTCAACCCACGGATTAGACTCGCTTTCTGGCTCAGGGTGCTCGCCAGCATCGATCAACAGCATCTCACCCACGCGCTGGGCGCTCTGTTCCTGCAACAGGGCATCAAACTGTTTGCCACCGCCGCAGAAATTAGCGTAGCTGCTGTCACCGAGAGCAATGATGCCGTAGCGGGTATTAGGCTGATGGCCTAATTTATCTTTGATTGACTGAAAGAGCGGCACGATGCTGTCCGGCAGATCGCCTTGTCCGGTTGTGGATGTCACCACCAGCACGTACTTGTCTTGGTATTTTTCCCAATCGGAGAGATCGGGATCTTCATAGACCGTCGCTTTATGCCCCTGACCGATCAGAATCGCCTCGGCCTCTTCGGCCACCAGCAGCGAGTTACCGTACATTGTGCCGACAAAAATGCCTACTTCAGCCATGCTTCACTCCCTTTATTATCGCTATTGCTGTTCATCCTGAACGTTGCTCGCCACAAACTCAACCCTTTCATTTTCGGGGAGTTGTCCGATCCAGCCAAACTGTGACAGCGCCTGCATCCAGACGTCATCCAGCCCCGCGCGGATCACCAGCGGCTCGCCGGTGAACGGGTGCGTCAGACTGAGCTGGCTGGCGTGCAGCATCAGGCGGTTGCAGCCAAAATGTTCGGCGGCGCTGCGGTTCTGGCGCAAATCACCGTGCTTGCTGTCACCAATAATCGGATGACGCAGATGGGAGAGATGGCGGCGCAGCTGGTGCTTGCGACCGGTTTTCGGTTCCAGTTCTACCAGTCCGTAGCGCGTGGTCGGGAATTTACCGGTGGCAACGGGCATTTCGACCGTCGCCAGACCGCGATAATCGGTCACCGCAGGTTGAGGATCTTTATTTTCACGGGCAAATTTATCGGCGATTTTATCCAGCTCTTCGACCAGCGGATAATCGAGCGTCGCGTCGTCCATCAGCCAGCCGCGCACAATAGCGTGATAGCGTTTTTGAATTTGATGCTGTTCGAACTGCTGAGATAAAAGCCGCCCGGCTTCACTGGAAAGGCCCATCAGCAGGACGCCCGAGGTCGGTCGGTCCAGACGATGAACGGTAAACACGTGCTGACCAATCTGGTCGCGCACGGTCTGCATCACCACGACTTTCTCATCGCGATCCAGCCAGCTACGGTGCACCAGCCAGCCAGAAGGTTTATTGACCGCGACCAGCCACTCGTCCTGGTAGAGGATCTCAATGGTCATGCCTGGCCGCCAGCAAACAGCGTATCCAGACGTTGCAGTTCAATCAGTACGACATCGCGCACCGGATGCTGCGCATCCAGCGCCATTTCGTAATATGGGGCGACGGCAAAATCATGCGGAAGCGGATAACCTCCGTCCAGCAGCGAATGCAGGCGTGGAATGAGCACCCATTGCAGCCATTCAAACGGCTCAAGGGTGTCCAGGCAGAAAGGCTGGGTGCTTTCGAATGCCTCTGGCTGCGGCGCCGTTGCCTGCCACAGCTGATGGTGGCGCAACAGAGCCTCGATGGCGTGCAACTGCGCACGAACGCTGTCGTTATGCGTCATAAAAACCTCAACTGAAAAACTGAACGGCGCGCAGCATAGCATTGCGGAACGTAGAAATAAAAAAAGGGAGCACTGTATAAACAGTGCTCCCGGTTCGTTTCGCAGCATTCCAGCTACAATTTGTGCTCCCTGCTCGTCCGTGACAACTTTTCCAGTGGCCGTGAGGCCTGGTCATCCGTAACCGCGCATCCTGCTCACATCGTCCTGATGCGAATGTTCCATCCTGAAACGTCCTGGCCTTCCTGACCCACCGGGCATCATGTCCGGTTCTCATTCTCCGTCCTGGAGGTGTCCCTTACGCATCCTGCGTTATCCTTTTGCTTCAATCCTGAAGCCTTCCTGCAGCGCCATCCTGACGTATCCTGTGTGAGAAATGTCATCATCCTGATGTTCATCTCTCGTGTCGTCATCCTGTCGACGGGATATAGAATCCCCTATTACGCTTCGTCTTACAACCCACCTACACAGACTTACATTCATCACGCGTTGAGTAACAGTGAAGAGATGTTAATCTAACAATATGAAATTATTAATTTTTAATGGGTTTGTCGCTGAAGTATTATCGATTTATTGCGGTGATCTCTCACAAAGCGTGTAAGAGATCTCTCACAAAAGCTGTAGCACAACGGATTACAAAACGGGTTCAAGCTGAGTGAGGAATTCCGCAAGTGAGGGGGCGAGAATTTCGCGCTTGCGGGTACCGAGCGTCTCTTTAATCACTTCACCATTCAGATTACAGACAGCGATCACATCCAGTTCGCTGTCCAGCGTGGCGATAAATAACGTCGGTGCAAGCTTCAGGCGTTTTTGCGTCACCAGATGACCAATCAAGTTCTCCTGAACTCGCTGGAAATCGTCTTCGCTCCAGGTTTGTAGCAGCGTCAGCGTTTCACTGGCGAAACGGGCGCGCATATCCCCGGCAAACTGTGTGGTATAGAACGCATGAACGACTGGTTGTACCACAATGTCCATCGCGCGTTCAACCGCATTTACATTCTGTTCTAGCGTGAAGGGCTGCGGCTGCCAGATAACCTTATCGTCCAGGCTCGTGATAATGCACGGCGACGGCACGCCGTATAACTCCTCACTCTGCGGCCACGTTTCATTCTTCTGATGCCAGGCATCGCAATAGCGCGTGGTGAACGCTGTCAGGGCATTTGCAGTTTCAATATCCACCGATTTCTCTCTTCACGTAAGACAGGATAAACTTGGCCTATAGTTTACCTGCAAAGTGACCACGAAACATGTCTTACGAAAACCATCAGGCGTTATCAGGCTTAACGCTGGGCAAAACTACCGCCTACCGCGACACCTATGATGCCAGCCTGTTACAAGGCGTTCCACGCAGTCTGAACCGCGATCCGCTCGGACTGAAGGTCGATACTCTTCCCTTTGTCGGCGGCGATATCTGGACGCTTTACGAACTCTCATGGCTCAACGCTCGTGGTCTACCTCAGGTTGCCGTGGGTCACGTTGAGCTGGATTACGCCAGTCTTAATCTGGTCGAATCCAAAAGTTTTAAGCTCTATCTTAATAGTTTCAACCAGACGCAGTTTGACTCCTGGGAAGATGTCCAGCGCACGTTAGAACGCGATCTGAGCGCATGTGCACAGGGGAAAGTGACCGTAGCCCTTTATCGTCTGAATGAGCTGGAAGGCCAGCCAGTTGCCCACTTCCACGGCACCTGTATCGACGATCAGGACATCACCATTGAGAGCTACGAATTCAGCACCGATTACCTGCACAATGCCGCTGGCGAAAAAGTCGTTGAAGAGACGCTGGTCAGCCACCTGTTGAAATCCAACTGCCTGATCACCCATCAGCCCGACTGGGGCTCAGTACAGATTCAATATCGCGGCCCGAAGATCGACCGGGAAAAACTGCTGCGCTATCTGGTGTCGTTCCGCCATCACAACGAATTTCACGAGCAGTGCGTGGAGCGTATTTTCAATGACATCCAGCGCTTCTGCCACCCGGAGAAACTGAGCGTGTACGCGCGTTATACCCGTCGCGGCGGGCTAGATATCAACCCCTGGCGCACCAATACGGACTTTGTTCCGGCGACCGGACGGCTTGTTCGTCAGTAAATTTTTGCAATTTGCGTAGCGTATTCCACTGCTAAGGTTGTGAAACGTCATAAGCCGGGGCTATTGTAATCAACAGGGAAAGAAGAACTTCATCCCATAAGGAGCTCACTTGATTACACATATTAGCCCGCTTGGCTCAATGGATATGTTGTCGCAGCTGGAAGTGGACATGCTTAAACGCACGGCCAGCAGTGACCTTTATCAGCTGTTTCGTAACTGTTCACTTGCCGTTCTGAACTCCGGAAGCCTGACAGATAACAGTAAAGAGCTGCTGTCTCGCTTTGAAAGCTTTGATATCAACGTACTGCGCCGCGAACGTGGCGTGAAGCTTGAAGTGATTAATCCGCCGGAAGATGCCTTTGTTGACGGGCGAATTATTCGCTCATTGCAAGCCAACCTGTTCGCCGTGTTGCGCGACATCCTGTTTGTTAACGGACAAATTCACAATGCCGGGCGTTTCCAGCACCTTAATCTGGAAAGCTCGGTACACATGACCAACCTGGTCTTCTCCATTCTGCGTAATGCCCGCGCGCTGCACGTCGGCGAAGCGCCAAATATGGTCGTCTGCTGGGGCGGTCACTCCATCAACGAAACCGAATACCTCTACGCTCGCCGCGTGGGGACCCAACTCGGTCTGCGCGAGCTGAACATTTGTACCGGCTGCGGTCCGGGTGCGATGGAAGCGCCGATGAAAGGTGCCGCCGTAGGCCACGCGCAGCAGCGTTATAAAGAAGGGCGATTCATTGGCATGACCGAACCGTCAATCATCGCAGCGGAGCCACCGAACCCGCTGGTGAATGAATTGATCATCATGCCGGATATCGAAAAACGTCTGGAAGCATTCGTGCGAATCGCGCACGGGATAATCATCTTCCCTGGCGGCGTCGGTACGGCAGAAGAGCTGCTTTATCTGCTGGGTATTCTGATGAATCCGGCGAATAAAAATCAGGTCTTACCGCTTATCCTCACCGGACCAAAAGAGAGCGCCGATTACTTCCGCGTGCTGGACGAATTTATCGTGCACACGCTGGGCGAGGCAGCGCGCAGCCACTATCGCATTATCATTGACGATGCCGCTGAAGTGGCGCGTCAGATGAAAAAGGCGATGCCACTGGTCAAAGAGAACCGTCGTGATACCGGTGACGCCTACAGCTTTAACTGGTCGATTCGTATCACGCCCGATCTGCAAAAGCCGTTTGAGCCATCGCACGAAAACATGGCGAACCTGAAACTGTATCCCGACCAGCCAGTCGAGGTGTTAGCGGCGGATCTGCGCCGTGCGTTCTCAGGCATCGTGGCCGGTAACGTCAAAGAGGTGGGTATTCGCGCTATCGAAGAGCACGGCCCTTACAAAATCCACGGCGACAGCGAGATGATGCGCCGTATGGACGACCTGCTGCAGGGCTTTGTTGCCCAGCACCGTATGAAGCTCCCAGGTTCAGCCTATATCCCATGCTATGAGATTTGCTCCTGACCACGAGCCTTTCTCACATCATTTAAGCCGGGCAACCCCCGGCTTTTTCATTTCTGCTGATAAAACATAGGCATTTCTTATCTCATTTACATTTTCAACTACAACGCAAACGATTACCTACTTTTTATAACCGCTATTTATCAGCCCTAATCGAAATTATCTGCAAGAAAAAACTAAAAAACGCCCTCTTTACAGCGCAAGCCACGTATCTCGCTATCCGATCTTTCACGCCGCATGTCGTTAATGGTAGCCTTCGCGCCCGTAAATCCGCTTTGACGTTTTATTAACAGTTTTTTGGTCTAAATATGCCCACTTCAAAAGTGGATTATTGCATTTGGGATCAGGATCACTGATACATTCATTACTTAAATGTATCTTTCCGCCCGCCAATAGTTACGGGCAAAAATTATAAAAAAACCGTCATTGAACGAATTTCATATTACCGTCAGGCCCTTTTTCATCGGAATTGACTAAAAAGCCTGACAAATTGCTTCCTCCAGGAGAAATAGATGGAAACCACTCAAACCAGCACCATTGCTTCGACAGAATCCCGAAGTGGATGGCGCAAAACGGATACCATGTGGATGCTGGGCCTGTACGGTACAGCAATCGGCGCGGGTGTCCTTTTCCTGCCAATTAACGCAGGCGTTGGCGGTCTGATTCCGCTGATCATCATGGCAATCATTGCCTTCCCGATGACTTACTTTGCACACCGTGGCCTGACCCGCTTTGTACTCTCCGGTAAAAACCCTGGCGAAGACATCACTGAAGTTGTTGAAGAACACTTTGGTATTGGCGCAGGCAAACTGATTACCCTGCTCTACTTCTTCGCGATTTACCCAATTCTGCTGGTTTATAGCGTGGCAATTACCAACACCGTTGAAAGCTTCATGACGCACCAGCTGCACATGACGCCGCCACCACGCGCCATTCTGTCTCTGATCCTGATCGTCGGTATGATGACCATCGTGCGCTTCGGCGAGCAGATGATCGTGAAAGCGATGAGCGTTCTGGTGTTCCCGTTTGTCATCGCCCTGATGGTGCTGGCATGCTACCTGATCCCACAGTGGAACAGTGCAGCGCTGGAAACTCTGTCCTTTAGCAGCGCATCAGCAACCGGTAACGGCCTGTGGATGACCCTGTGGCTGGCAATTCCGGTAATGGTGTTCTCCTTCAACCACTCCCCGATCATCTCCTCTTTCGCGGTAGCAAAACGTGAAGAATACGGTCAGGGCGCAGAGAAAAAATGTTCCAGCATCCTGGCACGCGCTCACATCATGATGGTTATCACCGTGATGTTCTTCGTGTTCAGCTGCGTGCTGAGCCTCTCCCCGGCAGATCTGGCAGCGGCAAAAGCACAGAACATCTCGATTCTGTCTTACCTGGCTAACCACTTTAACGCACCAGTGATTGCCTGGATGGCACCTATTATCGCGATTATCGCTATCACCAAATCCTTCCTCGGCCACTATCTGGGCGCACGTGAAGGCTTCAACGGTATGGTGATTAAATCTCTGCGCGGTAAAGGCAAAAGCATTGAAATCAACAAACTGAATAAAATCACCGCGCTGTTCATGCTGGTGACCACCTGGGCAGTTGCGACCATGAACCCGAGCATCCTCGGCATGATCGAAACTCTGGGCGGCCCAATCATCGCGATGATTCTGTTCCTGATGCCGATGTACGCGATTCAGAAAGTCCCGGCAATGCGTAAATACAGCGGCCATATCAGCAACGTATTCGTTGTGATTATGGGTCTGATTGCCATCTCCGCGATTTTCTTCTCTCTGTTCAGCTAATACCTCCTGCGCCGTCTTCGGGCGGCGCAATCCTCCTCTGACTGATAGCAATGGACGCATCATGATTAGCGTATTCGATATCTTCAAAATCGGTATTGGACCTTCCAGCTCTCATACTGTCGGGCCAATGAAAGCCGGTAAACAATTCACGGATGACTTGATTTCACGCGGCATTCTGCACGACGTTACACGCGTGGTTGTAGATGTATATGGCTCCCTGTCCCTGACGGGTAAAGGCCACCACACCGACATCGCCATTATTATGGGCCTGGCGGGCAACCTGCCGGACTCCGTCGATATTGATGCGATCCCTGGATTTATTCAGGACGTCAATACTCATGGCCGACTGCTGCTGGCCAACGGCGACCATGAGGTCGAGTTCCCCGTTGATAAGTGCATGAACTTCCATGCCGATAACCTCTCCCTGCACGAAAACGGGATGCGAATCACCGCACTGGCAGGCGAAAAGGCGATTTACAGCCAAACTTATTATTCCATCGGCGGCGGTTTTATCGTCGACGAAGACCACTTTGGTCAGGCCAGCGACTCTACCGTCGCGGTGCCGTATCCGTATAAAAACGCAGCTGATTTACAACGTCATTGCCAGGAAAGCGGTTTGTCACTGTCTGGCCTGATGATGAAAAACGAGCTAGCGCTGCACAGCAAAGAAGAGCTGGAACAGCACTTCAAAAACGTCTGGGATGTGATGCGCGGCGGTATCGAGCGCGGCATCACCACCGAAGGCGTGCTGCCGGGCAAACTGCGCGTTCCACGTCGTGCTGCTGCATTGCGCCGTATGCTGGTGAGCACCGACAAAACCACCACCGATCCGATGGCGGTCGTTGACTGGATCAACATGTTCGCGCTGGCCGTTAACGAAGAAAACGCCGCAGGCGGGCGCGTGGTGACTGCGCCAACCAACGGTGCGTGCGGTATCGTTCCGGCGGTTCTGGCGTACTACGACAAGTTCATCCGCGAAGTGAACGCTAACTCGCTGGCGCGCTATCTGCTCGTCACCAGCGCGATTGGCTCGCTGTACAAGATGAATGCTTCAATCTCCGGTGCCGAAGTGGGTTGCCAGGGCGAAGTCGGCGTGGCCTGTTCTATGGCGGCAGCAGGGCTGACGGAACTGCTGGGCGGTAGCCCGACGCAGGTCTGCATCGCGGCGGAAATCGGTATGGAACATAACCTCGGTCTGACCTGCGACCCGGTTGCCGGGCAGGTACAGGTGCCGTGCATCGAGCGTAACGCCATTGCCTCTGTTAAAGCGGTCAACGCCGCGCGTATGGCCCTGCGCCGTACCAGCGAACCGCGCGTCTGTCTCGATAAAGTTATTGAAACCATGTACGAGACCGGCAAAGACATGAACGCCAAATACCGCGAAACCTCTCGCGGCGGCCTGGCAATGAAAATCGTCACCTGCGATTAAAAGTGTGCGCCTCGCTTTTGCGAGGCGCCTTCCCAATTCCCTCACCATTCGTGGTTTCATCCTGCTGACAGTGTTACCCTTTATTTATCAACAGAAGGGAGATTATCTGTGGCTGTTCATTTGCTTATCGTCGACGCGCTCAACCTGATTCGCCGCATCCATGCGGTGCAAGGTACGCCCTGTAAAGACACTTGTTTGCATGCACTGGAGCAGCTGATTCGTCACAGCCAGCCCACGCATGTGGTTGCAGTGTTCGACGATGAAGCGCGGAACACTGGCTGGCGTCACCAACGGTTACCGGATTACAAAGCCGGTCGCGCGCCAATGCCAGACGATCTGCACGCTGAAATGCCCGCCATTCGCGCCGCCTTTGAGCAGCGCGGCGTCCCATGCTGGGGCGCTCATGGCAACGAAGCCGACGATTTAGCCGCAACGCTGGCAATAAAAGTGGCGAGCGCCGGACATCAGGCCACCATCGTCTCCACGGATAAAGGCTACTGTCAGCTGCTTTCCCCGACCATTCGCATCCGCGATTATTTCCAGAAGCGCTGGCTGGATGCGCCGTTTATCGCCAGCGAATTTGGCGTCTCGCCGCAGCAGCTCCCCGACTACTGGGGACTGGCCGGGATCAGCAGTTCAAAAATACCGGGCGTGGCGGGGATTGGGCAAAAAAGTGCGGCACAGCTGTTAACAGATTTTCAGGATCTGGAAGGGATTTACGCGCATCTGGACGATGTCCCTGAGAAGTGGCGTAAGAAGCTGGAAGCGCACAAAGAGATGGCGTTTATCTGCCGGGACGTCGCACGGCTACAGACGGATTTGCAGTTAGACGGGAATTTGCAGCAGTTACGGCTAGAGCGGTAGTCATTTGTCCGGCCTACGATTCAAGCCTTTGTAGGCCCGGTAAGCGGTAGCGCCACCGGGCATAAAACCGCATAAACGCCAACATCGTGCCGGGTGGCGGCTTCGCCTTACCCGGCCTACAAAATCAAAACCTTAATATGTTGTAGGCCCGGTAAGCGGTAGCGCCACCGGGCATAAAACCGTATAAACGCCAACATCGTGCCGGGTGGCGGCTTCGCCTTACCCGGCCTACAAAATCAAAACCTTAATATGTTGTAGGCCCGGTAAGCGCAGCGCCACCGGGCACAACAACAGGCACTATCGCTCGTCGCGACGCCCACCGACTGCAGCCCACCAGCGGCGAATATGCACGGTGACTTCTTCGCGATCATGATAGAGCTGACGTGCCTGAATCTCAGCATTAATCCCCTGTGCATTCAGCTGTTCCTGAATAAATGCCAGATTCTGGGACACCTCTTCGTAGCGCTTTTTCATTGGCAGCTTGAGGTTGAAGATCGTTTCACGGCACCAGCCATTGACCAGCCAGGTCGCCATTAGCGCGGCCACTTTCGCCGGTTTCTCCACCATATCGCACACCATCCAGGTGATGTTGTTACGCGTCGGGCGATAGCGGAAACCATCTTCACGCAGCCAGGTTACCTGCCCGGTATCCATCAGGCTTTGTGCCATCGGGCCGTTATCAACAGAAGCAACCCACATGTTGCGCTTCACCAGCTGATAGGTCCAGCCGCCAGGGCACGCGCCTAAATCAACGGCATGCATCCCATTCGCCAGACGCTCGTCCCACTCGTCGGCAGGAATAAAGACGTGGAACGCTTCTTCCAGTTTGAGCGTAGAACGGCTTGGCGCATCGGACGGGAACCTCAGACGCGGGATACCCATATAGAATGGCGAGTTGTTGGTCGTGTAGGAATAACCGGTATAACAGCAGCCTGGCGCGATAAAGAAGACATGCACCACCGGACGCTTTGGCGTTTCGTAGTTCGTCAGCACGCCCACCTCACGCAGCGCGGCGCGCAGCGGAACGGTGAGTTTGCGACAGAACTTCATCAGCTCTTTGCTTTCGTTCGTATCCGCGACTTCAACGCGCAGATCGCCGCCCTTCTCTACTACGCCCTGCAACATGCCGGAAATCGGTGAAATACGATCTTCTGGCGGCAAATCGGTCAGTAGCTCGCCCGCAGCAAACATCTGACGTGCGAAAATCAACGAGCTGAACGGCAACTTGCTGACGATCTTATCGGCATCGTCGGGCTGGTAGCATTCGAACACCACATAGCCCGAATGCTCTTTGACGCGGGCAAATCCGAAGACTTCCAGACGTGACGCTTTGTCAGTGATTTCAGCCGCGCACTCTTTCTCAAACCCTGGGCGACAATATAAAACAACCTTACTCATGAACAACGCCCCTGCGTTTCAGACGGATAGCTCCGATAAACATCAATACCCAGCCGGCAAGGAAGCTGACGCCGCCGACGGGTGTAACAAACGCCCACAGGCGTAAATGCGAAAGTGCGAGACAGTACAAACTGCCGCTAAAGAGCACGGTTCCAAGGGCGAGAAAAACACTGCTCCAGTAGAACCAAATGCTAATTCGGCGTTGCATCGCGACTGCTAGCCCAAAGATTGCCAGGGTATGAAACGCCTGATATTCAAGGCCGGTTTGGATCCAGCCCATCTCAACACCCCCTAAGGACTTGCTTAACACATGCGCGCCAAACGCGCCCAGTGCGACAAAAATAAAGCCACTCACTGCGGCAAAAATCAGCATGAAACGGCTGGTCATGTTTCTGTCCTAAAAGTTATGCGTGCCCGGCACACAAAAGAGATGATTACTCATACCGAAAGCGGAATTTTTCTTGCTCATGTGCCGCCTTCGCCAGTATCCACTGCCGGAAGGCGGCTATTTTACCCAGTTCTGCCTGACTGTCATGACAAACCAGATAAAATGCATTCTTACTGACCAGAACATCATTAAACGGACAGACCAGGCGGCCTGCCTCAATTTCGGACTGGGCCATCACGTTGTTTGCCAACGCCACACCCTGTCCGTGAATAGCAGCCTGTAACACCATCGCACTGTGGCTGAAAATGGGGCCATGCTGCACATTTATATGATTAAGACCCAACTGGCGGGTATAAGTTTGCCAGTCACGTCGAGAAGCGTCGTGTAAAAGCGTATGTTGCGCCAGATCGGCAGGCGTTTTCAACGCTTTGTCGCCGGTGAGTAACAGCGGAGAACACACCGGCAAGAGATATTCTGCGTATAATTTTTCAACACGCAAGCCCGGCCAGTTGCCGCGACCATAAAAAATAGCCACATCGACATCGTCCGCAAGTTTGTCTTCCTGACGGTCGACGGCCTGGATTCTGACATCGATTCCCGGATAAGCTGAGTTAAAGCTAGAGAGTCTTGGCACCAGCCAATGAATCGCAAAACTGGGCAATAAACTGACCGTCAGTGCACCTTTTGCGCTTCGCGCCTGAAGTTTGCGCGTCGCCTCGGTGAGCTGAGAAAAAATGTCTTTGATATCCTGAAAATAGCTCTGCCCTTCTTCCGTCAGAAGCAGCGAACGATTACGACGGCGAAACAGCTTAAGCCCCAGGAAATCCTCCAGGGACTTGATTTGATGACTTACTGCGGCCTGCGTCACAAAAAGCTCATCAGCCGCGCGCGTAAAGCTAAGATGGCGTGCTGCGGCATCAAAAACTCGTAATGCATTTAGGGGTGGTAATCGCTTAGACATGGTTATCAGGCTTAGATGTTAAAAGGATTTAACACATAGGAAACAACGTTTAACCTATTAGTTTTTTTTATCTGAGCCATTATAATTTGTCCGTTGAGGAACTACCAGCAAATACCTATAGTGGCGGCACTTCCTGAGCCGGAACGAAAAGCTTTTTTTGGAATGCGTGTTCTGAAGGGCTTTTGGCTTACGGTTGTGATGTTGTGTTGTTGTGTTTGCAATTGGTCTGCAATTCAGATCACGGTAGCAAAGCTACCCTTTTTTCACTTCCTGTACATTTACCCTGTCTGTCCATAGTGATTAATGTAGCACCGCCTATTTGCGGTGCTTTTTTTTGGTCTAAATTCTGTTACTTATCCAGCTCAACCATCTCTTTCACGTCAGTGCGGTTGATCTGCTGCTTGTTGCCGTTCGCATCCTTGTACGAAATCATCCCGGTTTCATCGTCAGTTTTCGGTTTCCCGTCAGAGACAATGGTTCGACCATCATTGGTATGCATCACGTAGTTGTTACCAGAACAGGCGCTCAGGGCAAAAGTAAAAACACAGGCAGAAATGATTGCGGCAGTCTTGTTCATAATTTTCTCCATTAGCAATTAATGCTATTTAATCCTCGATTTCAGACAGGCTAAAACATTCACCTAACACTATTCAGCATAACCTGCTTCTCGAGACCTGCCAGGACAAACAGACAATTCCGATAGCGATCAACAACCTTGCCCTGCCGCAAAAATTGCGCGACGATCTCAGTATTGATATGAGGAATTCCATGAACGCTTTCAGTCCTGCGCACTTTCGCGCACAGTTCCCGGCGCTGTCCGATGCCGGTGTTTATCTGGATAGTGCCGCCACTGCTCTCAAGCCTTTAGCGGTGATCGACGCCACGCATCAGTTCTACAGCCTGAGCGCCGGGAATGTGCATCGCAGCCAGTTTGCCGAGGCGCAGCGTTTAACCGCGCGCTACGAAGCCGCGCGCGATCAGGTCGCCCGCCTGCTCAATGCTGAAAGCGGTAAAAATATCGTCTGGACGCGCGGAACGACCGAGGCCATCAATATGGTCGCGCAATGTTACGCGCGCCCACTTCTGCAACCGGGCGATGAGATTATCGTCAGCGAAGCGGAACACCACGCCAATCTGGTGCCGTGGCTGATGGTTGCGGAACAAACGGGAGCGCAGGTTATTAAGTTGCCGTTAGGCGCTGATTTGCTACCTGATGTCGCGCGGTTACCTGAACTCATCACCCCGCGCAGTCGGATTCTGGCGCTCGGCCAAATGTCGAACGTCACCGGCGGCTGCCCGGATCTGGCCCGCGCTATCGATATTGCCCATGCCAGTGGCATGATCGTGATGGTCGACGGCGCGCAGGGCGTGGTGCATTTTCCCGCTGACGTACGCAAGCTTGATATCGACTTTTATGCTTTCTCAGGCCATAAGCTCTATGGCCCGACCGGAATCGGCGCGCTGTACGGCAAACCGGAGCTGCTGGCGCAGATGACGCCGTGGCTGGGGGGCGGAAAAATGATCACTGAGGTGAGCTTTGATGGTTTCAAAACTCAGGAGATCCCTTACCGCCTCGAAGCCGGAACGCCTAACGTCGCAGGTGTCATTGGCCTGAGCGCCGCGCTGGAGTGGCTGGCTGACACGGATATCGTGCAGGCGGAAAGCTGGAGCCGCGGGCTGGCAACGCTCGCCGAAGAAGAGTTAAAAAAACGCCCGGGCTTTCGTTCCTTCCGCGTTCAGGACTCCAGCCTGCTGGCGTTTGATTTCGCGAGTGTACACCACAGCGATATGGTCACTCTGCTGGCAGAATATGGCATCGCACTGCGCGCCGGACAACATTGCGCCCAGCCTCTGCTGACGGCACTCGGCGTCAGCGGGACGCTCCGCGCTTCGTTTGCACCCTACAATACGCAAAGCGACGTGCATGCCCTGGTGGCTGCCGTTGACCGCGCTCTTGAACTATTGGTGGATTAATGACGAGTTCATCTTTAGCCGGACACCCTTTCGGCAGCGTAATCACTGAAGAGACGTTAAGGCAGACGTTCCTCCCCCTCGCACAGTGGGAAGATAAATATCGTCAACTGATCTTATTAGGCAAACAGCTTCCTGCACTTTCTGACGAACTCAAAGCGCAGGCAAAAGAGATTCCTGGTTGCGAGAACCGCGTCTGGCTAGGCGTGACGACCTCAGGGGAAAAGCTGCATTTCTTCGGCGACAGCGAAGGTCGTATCGTGCGGGGTTTACTGGCGGTGCTATTAACCGCCGTGGAAGGCAAAAGCGCGGATCAGCTTCTGCATGGCGATCCGCTGGCGCTATTTGATGACCTGGGACTGCGTGGTCAGCTCAGCGCCTCGCGCAGCCAGGGGCTGGCCGCGCTCAGCGAAGCAGTGCTGAATGCGGCCCGTCAGGTTCAAGCCTGACGATTGGCTTTTGCCATCATTTTCTTCAATGCGTGAGACACCGCGACGAAGCCAAAAGTCGCGGTAACCATCGTCGCCGCGCCAAAACCGGACGCACAGTCCATCCGTTTTGGCCCTTCGGCGGTGCTTTTCATGGCGCAAACGGAACCATCCGCCTGCGGGTAAACCAGCGCTTCAGTTGAGAACACACAATCCACGCCGAGCTTACCTTTGCTGTTTTTCACCACGTTAAAATCGCTTTTTAGCCTTTCGCGCAGTTTTGCCGCCAGCGGATCCTGAATAGTTTTTGCCAGATCGGTCACCTGGATTTGCGTCGGGTCGATCTGACCGCCCGCACCTCCGGTCGTCACCAGGGGCACTTTATAGCGACGGCAGTAGGCAATCAGCGCCGCTTTCGGGCGCACGCTGTCAATGGCATCAATCACATAGCTAAAACCGGCACTCATGTATTGCGCGACGTTATCCGCAGTGACGAAATCATCGATCACCGTGACGCGACACTCCGGGTTAATCAGACGAATACGATCGGCCATTACCTCAGCTTTCGCCAGCCCGACGTTATCGCGCAGGGCGTGGATCTGACGGTTGGTGTTGGTCACACACACATCATCCATATCAATAAGCGTGATCGCGCCAATGCCTGTACGCGCAAGCGCCTCAGCCGCCCAGGAACCGACCCCACCGATACCGACCACGCACACGTGCGCATCCGCAAACAGTTGCAGGGCTTTTTCACCATATAAACGCGCGGTGCCGCCAAAGCGTTGACGCCAGGCATCGCTGATTAACACAGACATAAGACCTCAGGATGTAAAAAGGGTGAGGTTTTATCCTCACCCTGCCCCTCTCTTCTATAGAGAAGGCGGTAAATATTACGCGCTATATTATCACATTCAGCCGCTGAAAACGCTGCCTGCACCGGGTGCTGGCTTGAGTACCCAGACGCGGCCGTAATGGTTATACCAGCCCGCGCGATGGCCTGCATCAGAGCCAATGCCTTGATAAATATCGAAGTGCTGGCCTTTGATAGCTCCCCCCACATCCAGCGCAACCATCAGGCGTAATTCGTATTGGCCGCTAAATTTGCCGTTGTTATCCAGTGTCGGCACTTCTGCCAACAGAGTGGTACCCGGCGGAATAATTGAACGATCCGATGCCACCGACGCGCGGCCAATCAGCGGAACCGCGCTGGCGCCTTTTACTGGCGCAAAGTTTTGCGGTTTAAAGAACACGAAGGACGGGTTCTGCTCCAGCAGTTCACGGACCTCGGCTTCGCTGTGTTTTTCACCCCACTCGCGAATCGCCTGCATCGACATATCTTCTTTCTTCACTTCGCCACGGTCGATCAGCACTTTGCCGATACTGCGGTAGGCGTGTCCGTTTTTACCAGAATAGCTAAAGAAGTTAAGCGGTGTGCCATCACCATAGTCAATGTATCCGCTGCCCTGAACATCCATGATGAAGTTGTCCATCAGCGAGTTGCTGTAGGCCAGAATATAGGTTTCGTTCAGTGCACCGGAATAGATCTCTGCGCGAGACGGTAGACGTCCACGTTTTGGCGGCATACGGTAGATAGGATACTGGAACTCGCCCTGACGGGTATGACGCGCCTGAACCACCGGTGTGTAGTAGCCGGTGAACTGGACGTTACCGTAGTTATCGGCCCCTTCCATCTGCCAGGCGTCAATGCCGTACTGGCGCATGGTGCGCGTATCGCCACCCGCGCGCAGCCAGTCCTGCACTGCGTTATAGACGCTGTTCTGCGAACCGTACAAACGCGGCGATGCGGTGCGAATCTGGTTCACCTGCTCAGCAAAGTCACCCGCATTGATCGGTGCGCCAACGGCATCGGGTTGGTTGACTAAAGAGAAAGGCTGGGAGAATTTCCCGTCTTTATATTGCTGACCACGATCGGTCGGCTTAGAGCTACAGGCCGCAAGAATCGCTACCATTGCGCCCGTCATCAGATACTTCGCCCAACGTCCTTTCATTATATCTCGTCTTAAAGTTGCCCTGAGTCTCTATAAAGAAGATAACAAACCGCTCAGGCTAATGAAATCTGATAGCGCATCCTGAGACAGGTTTTGCGCAATAATCATACGGATAACGCGATGTCGTTCAAATTACGTACTAATTTAGGAATTTATGAGAAAAAGGGTTGCATCAAAAACCTATCCGAGTATAGTGCGCATCCACGGACGCGGGGTGGAGCAGCCTGGTAGCTCGTCGGGCTCATAACCCGAAGGTCGTCAGTTCAAATCTGGCCCCCGCAACCAACTAAAATTTGATGCAGTACTTTCTACGATGTTTTTGCTCAGTAGAAAGACGGACGCGGGGTGGAGCAGCCCGGTAGCTCGTCGGGCTCATAACCCGAAGGTCGTCAGTTCAAATCTGGCCCCCGCAACCAATCAAATTTTAAAGCAGTAGATGTAAAAAAGAAGAAATACGGACGCGGGGTGGAGCAGCCCGGTAGCTCGTCGGGCTCATAACCCGAAGGTCGTCAGTTCAAATCTGGCCCCCGCAACCAATTCTTCGAATCAAAACATTAGACACCCTCAAGGGTGTTTTTTTGTATCTGCAGTTTGTGGATTTGCCGGGCGTTACCCCGGCTGATGACACTACCCTCTTCTGGCCAGCGTCGCGCCATCCGAGAAGTACGCCTTAATTCCCGCCAGAATCGATTCTGCCACTTCCTGCTGGAATTTCGCGGTCTTGAGCTTGCGCTCCTCTTCCACATTACTGATAAACGCCGTTTCGACCAGAATCGACGGAATGTCCGGCGCTTTCAGCACCGCAAAACCTGCCTGCTCAACGCTATTCTTGTGCAGCTTATTCACATTCCCGAGTTTCCCCAGCACCGCTTTGCCAAATTTCAGGCTGTCAGTGATGGTCAGCGACTGTACCATATCGAACATGGTGTGATCGACGTAGCGATCGCCGCTTTTGCTCACCCCGCCAATAAGGTCGGAGGCGTTCTGTGAATCTGCCAGCAGTCGGGCCGCCGTACTGGTCGCTCCTTTTGTCGACAGGGCAAAAACGGACGAGCCGCTGGGCTGTCTACTGGTGAAAGCATCGGCGTGGATGGAGACAAACAGGTCGGCACGCTGTTTCTGCGCTTTCGCAACGCGCACTTTCAGCGGAATGAACACGTCTTCATTGCGCGTCATATATGCCCGCATGTTGCCTTCTTTATCAATCAACGCCTTCAAACGGCGGCCAATCTGCAGCACCACGTCTTTTTCACGGGTCCGGTATTTCCCAACTGCGCCGGAATCTTCCCCGCCGTGGCCCGGGTCGAGCATTATCACGATCGGACGATCTCGCCCCGCTTTACCGGGCTGCGGACCACTCTGCGCAGGCGGAACCTGCTTTTCGAGGTCGCCTTTATTGTAATCTTCCAGCAAGGCAAGCAATGGGTCCTGAATATCCGTCGCATTTGCCGGATAGAGATCCATTACCAGACGCTCTTTAAAACCGGCCACCGGTGCCAGGGCAAACAGCTGAGGCTTAACGTTCTGCTTAAGCTCAAATACCATGCGCACGGTTTGCGGATCGAACTGGCCAACGCGAGCGGATTTTATGTAAGGATCGTCGCCACGGATCTGCGCCCCCATGCCTTTCAGCACCGAGTTCAGATTCACGCCCTCGATATCCACCACCACACGCTCAGGATTGCTCAACGCAAACTGTTTGTATTTCAGTACCTGATTAGACTCTACCGTCACGCGCGTATAGGTCGAAGACGGCCAGACACGCACCGCCACCACCTGACTGACAGCGGCGAGTGCAACCTGGCTGACGCTAAGCAACCACATCGCCCCAGCCCCTTGTAACAAGCGGCGGCGGCTTATTGTTGATTTGGATCCCGACATGCTTCTCCCGAGCAAGAAAACGAATTAATACACTAAACGTCCAAATTGACCGAAAACTTTAACGAATGACGCATAACCTGTCATCTATAAAAGGGTAAACAATCATGCCCTGACGCACGCATCACTTAATTTTTTCTCAGGTTTGCAGCGATTTTAGGGTTGCGCGCGACGCAATAATCGAATAAAAATACACAAAATACGAATAAACATTCACTGAGGGTTGTGCCGTGGTAAAGGAACGTAGAACCGAACTGGTCCAGGGGTTTCGCCATTCTGTTCCCTACATCAATACCCATCGGGGAAAAACGTTTGTCATCATGCTGGGTGGCGAAGCTATTGAGCATGAGAACTTTTCCAGTATTGTCAATGACATCGGCCTGTTGCACAGCCTGGGTATTCGTCTGGTTGTGGTTTACGGCGCACGCCCACAGATCGACGCCAATCTCGCGGCACATCACCACGAGCCGATTTATCACAAGCACACCCGCGTGACTGACGCCAAAACCCTGGAGCTGGTTAAGCAAGCCGCCGGGCTTTTGCAACTGGATATCACCGCCCGTCTGTCGATGAGTCTCAACAATACGCCGCTTCAGGGCGCACATATCAACGTCGTCAGCGGCAATTTCATCATCTCCCAGCCGCTGGGCGTGGATGATGGCGTGGATTATTGCCACAGCGGACGTATTCGTCGTATCGATGAAGAGGCGATTCATCGCCAGCTCGATAACGGCGCGATCGTGCTGATGGGTCCGGTAGCCGTCTCCGTCACCGGTGAAAGCTTTAACCTCACTTCAGAAGAAGTCGCGACACAGCTGGCAATCAAACTGAAAGCCGAGAAGATGATTGGTTTCTGCTCCTCTCAGGGCGTATTTAACGAACAAGGGGATATCGTTTCGGAGCTCTTCCCTAACGAAGCCCAGGCGCGTGTCGAAGCGCTGGAAGCAGAAGGTGATTACCATTCTGGCACCGTGCGTTTCCTGCGCGGGGCCGTCAAAGCTTGCCGCAGCGGCGTGCGTCGTAGCCACCTGATCAGCTATCAGGAAGATGGCGCATTGCTCCAGGAACTGTTCTCTCGGGACGGTATCGGTACGCAAATTGTGATGGAAAGTGCAGAACAAATTCGTCGCGCAACCATCAACGATATTGGCGGCATTCTGGAACTTATTCGGCCACTGGAGCAGCAAGGGATTCTGGTACGTCGCTCACGTGAACAACTGGAGATGGAAATCGACAAATTCACGATCATTCAGCGCGACAACCTGACCATCGCCTGCGCGGCGCTTTATCCCTTCCCGGAAGAGAAAATCGGTGAGATGGCCTGCGTGGCGGTACATCCTGACTACCGCAGTTCATCCCGGGGGGAAGTGCTGCTGGAGCGCGTTGCCGCCCAGGCACGGCAAATCGGCCTGGATAAACTCTTCGTCCTGACGACCCGCAGTATTCACTGGTTCCAGGAACGTGGCTTCACGCCGGTGGATATAGATTTGCTGCCGGAGAGTAAAAAGGAGATGTACAACTATCAGCGCCGTTCAAAAGTGCTGATGGCGGATTTGAGTTAAGCCCTCATTCAACCCCTCTCCCAAAAGGAGAGGGAGTCGAGCAATCAAGTCGATTCAAATACCGCACTTAACCCGCTGCGTCGCTCGGTGCGCGTCGTTACTGCCTGCGCTAAAACGCGCTCGTCGGCATAGAGCGACAGCCTTTTACGCGCACGAGTAATAGCGGTATAAACCAGCTCACGGGTGACAACCGGTGAAATTTGCGCTGGCAGAATCAGTACCGCGTGATCAAACTCTGAACCCTGAGACTTGTGCACCGTCATCGCCCACGCCGTGTCGTGTTCCGGCAGGCGGCTTGGCTGGACCGATTTCACGCTGCCATCCGGCATCTGGAACCAGACGCGCAAGCCCTGCCCGCGATCGAGAGCAATACCAATATCGCCGTTAAAAAGCCCCAGCGCACTGTCGTTGCGAGAGATCATCACCGGGCGGCCTTCATACCAACGTGAGAGCGGCTGGCGAGTGATTTTTCGTTTCTGCGCTAACGCCTGTTCCAGCCTTTCATTCAGACCGGTGACGCCAAACGGGCCTTCACGAAGCGCACATAAAAGCTGATATTCGCCAAAGGCCGCAATCACCGCCTCGGGGGCAGCCTGCTGCTGCACACTCAGCAGAAAACGCTGATATCCCTGCAAGGCATCTTCGAGCATGGCAAGATACTCTTCGCCCGTCTGGAGCGGCTTTTTCTCGATATCATCAAAAGCGCCGCCAAATACCGTACGAATAGCCATGCGATCGCCGCGATTGACGGCTGCGGCGAGCTGGCCGATACCGGAGTCGCTGCCGAATCGATAGCTTTTTTGCAGCAGGCACAAGCTGTCACGTAACGCACCGGCACGCTGCTCAGAATTCCCCTCAATTACGCATCCGGTCAGGTGTGACAACTCCTGCGCACGCGTCATGGTGTAACCCGCGCTGGCATAGTTGCAGATATCCCCCAGCACCGCGCCTGCTTCTACGGAAGCCAGCTGATCGCGATCGCCAAGGAAAATCACGCGGGCATGTGGCGGCAGGGCTTCAATCAGACGCGACATCATCGTCAAATCGATCATCGACGCTTCGTCGACCACCAGCACGTCGAGATGCAGCGGGTTTGTCGCATGATAGCGCAGACGCTGGCTGCCCGGCTGTGCGCCGAGCAAACGGTGTAGCGTACTGGCTTCATGTGGGAACATTTTTCGCTGCGCGTCGTTAAGCGGGAGTTTTTGCAGCGCTCCTCCCAGAGATTCCGTCAACCGCGCTGCCGCTTTCCCCGTTGGGGCAGCCAGCCGAATTCGGCATTTCTGCTCTCCCGACATCTGGATAAGCGCCGCGAGCAGCTTTGCCACGGTGGTCGTTTTACCGGTGCCCGGCCCGCCGGAAATCACCGAAATACGCCGCGTCAGTGCCACCGCCGCCGCCACTTTTTGCCAGTTTATGGTCTCAGAAAAACCGAAGAGACTGTTCAGGGTTTGAATCAATAAGGCATCGTCATAGGGCAACGGCTGATTGAATTCATTAAAGAAACGCGCAATCGCCAGCTCATTACGCCACATGCGATTGAGGTACAGTCTGTCGTTACAGAGAATTAAAGGCGTCGGGATATCGCCGTGACTCACGGCGCTTGAGCGCAGTAGCGCGCCCTGCCAGTCCGTCATTGCGCCGACCAGCGCAAAGCATGCCTGTAGCGGCACCGGCATTTTCTCGTCCGGCACCAGACGGGAGAGTGGTAAGCACACGTGGCCTTCACCGGCATCTTTGCTGAGGACAGCGGCGGCCAGCATCACGGCCGCGTCGTCACCGGCAACCATCATCGCGAACTGGGCATCCAGAGGGCGTAACGCGCGCTGCTCTACCGCCTCCAGCAATAATTCCTGCATCGTCATTGGGCCACCTCTTCCGTGCTTGCGGCGAATAATTTGTCCATCTTATCAATCAACAGCGGATCGGGCCGGGTGGTGAAGATCCCCGACTGCGGATCATTCGCGTCCACGCCACGTAAAAACAGATAGATCACGCCGCCAAAATGATCGTCATAGGCATAATCTGCAATGCGATGACGCAGATAGCGATGCAGCGCCAGGGTGTAAAGCTGATACTGCAAATCGTAGCGGTGCGACTGCATAGCAGCAGCCATCGCGTCTCGGGTGTAGGCCTCGCTGTTGTCGCCCAGCCAGTTGGATTTGTAATCCAGCAGGTAATAACGGCCTTCATGACGGAACACTAAATCGATAAAACCCTTCAGCATTCCGCTCACCTGGCGGAAATTAAGCGACGGGCAGTGCCTCGATAAGGGATCATGCTCGCGGATAATCGCATCAAGCGCATCCGCCGTCAGCGGCCCGGCAATCGGGAGATAGAACTCCATTTCGACCTGTTTTTCTTTTGCCGTCAGTTGGCTGAGCGAGATCCCCGATTCGGTAAGTGGAGCCTGTAAAATCGCGGTGACCCACTCGGTCAACACCGGCTGCCAGTGGGCGTCATACCCGCCTTTTTGCAACATCTCCAGCACCCACTCCGGCGAAACCGGCTGCGTAAAATCGAGCGTTTCAAACAGGCTGTGCAGGAAGGTTCCCGGCGATGCGCCGCGCGGAAACTGATGTGGGGTGAGCTCGGGTTCTGCCACCACATCGCCAACGCCGGAGGCGTCCACGTCGAGTTTTGGCATTAAATCCTGGGCGATATTCTGCCCGTGCTGTTGCAACCCGGAATAGCTGGTCACACGCCAGTCATCCCTCAGCGCACGGGTAATCTGCCGCGCGCCTAAATCAGGCACCGAAAGCTCCGGCATTTGCCAGCGGGAAAGATCGGGCTGACCGGGAATTTGCAGGGCAATATTATCGTCGCATAATTCGTCGAGGCACTGGCGCAAACCGGCGGCGTCTTTCGGCTCGCCTTTTTGAATCAGCCGCCCGAGGGCGCTTTGATGGAAATCGCTCTCCCCCGCTTTCTCGCCGCGACGGCGGAACAGCGGCGCAACGCCCAGGCTGCAATGCCAGACGGAACGCGTTAAGGCGACATACAGCAAACGTAAATCTTCCGCCAGACGCTCGGCCTCAGCAAGCTCAACGCTGGCGTCAGCTTTACTGAGATCGAGCACTGGTTCGAACGACACGCGATCGTGATAAAACGCCTGATCCTGCGCACGATAGTTGGCAATAAACGGCAGGCAAACCAGCGGATATTCCAGCCCTTTGGACTTGTGAATGGTGACGATTTTCACCAGATGCTTATCGCTTTCGAGGCGCATCTGCTGGCTGGCTGAATTGCTGTTGGGATCGGTGATGTGCTGCGACAGCCAGCGCACCAGCGCATGTTCACTTTCGAGCTGCGATCCCGCTTCCTGTAATAGCTCGCTGATGTGCAAAATATCGGTCAGACGGCGCTCGCCCCCTGCGGTCGCCAGCATATTTTCCGCAACACGGCGCTGTGCCATCAGCTCACGCAGCATCGCCATCACACCGCGTTTTTGCCAGCGTTCGCGGTAATGAGCAAACTCTTCGACCGCTACATCCCACGCGCTTTCGTTATTATTCAGCGCGTCGATGTCTTGCGCGTTAAGCCCCAGCATGGAACTCGCCAGCGCACTTCGCAACGTGATCTCGCGCTCGGGCGTCAGCACGGCCTGCAATAGCCACAGCATTTCCTGCGCTTCGAGAGTTTCAAACACGCTGTCGCGATTGGAGAGATAGACCGAAGGTATTGCGAGCTGAGTGAGAGCATCACGAACCAGCGATGCCTCCTGCCGACTGCGCACCAGCACGGTAATGTCTGATGCGCTGACCGCTTTCGACGTGTCGCCTTTCCACAATAACGCTTCACCCTGCGCACCCGCGCTGAGCCAGTCACGTATCTGCGCGGCGCATTGCTGAGCCATAAAGTTCTGATAGTCGCTAACGCCACAGCCTTCGCCATCCATCAGCCAAAAATTCATCGCGGGCTGAATTTCACCGCGAAATTCAAAGCGCAGCGTGTTGTTTTTCTCAGCCGATCGTACGGAAGAAAAAGGAATGTCCTTGAACATGAACGCTGCATCCATACGCTCAAAAAGCGTATTCACGCTCGTCACCATCCCAGGCGCGGAACGCCAGTTGGTATCCAGCGTATAGTGCGCTTCAACCTCGCTACGGGCCTTCATGTAGGTAAAGATATCCGCGCCGCGAAAAGCGTAAATGGCCTGTTTAGGATCACCAATTAACAGCAGCGCCGTATCAGGCTGCTTGCGCCAGATGCGGCGGAAAATACGGTATTGCTGCGGGTCGGTGTCCTGGAATTCATCGATCATCGCGACCGGGAAGCGAGTGCGGATCGCCGCCGCCAGCGCCTCCCCGTTTTCGCTGCCGAGCGCCGCA
Source organism: Lelliottia sp. 7254-16 (assembly GCF_002922995.1). NCBI lineage: Bacteria > Pseudomonadati > Pseudomonadota > Gammaproteobacteria > Enterobacterales > Enterobacteriaceae > Lelliottia > Lelliottia sp. 7254-16. The sequence goes on along the minus strand of NZ_PQVS01000006.1, from coordinate 99,558 downwards.
TCCAGACGGCTCAGCATATCGTCAAAGCCCAGCTCGCCACGACGACGTTTCTCACGCGCGACCGTTTCGCGGATTTCCGCCATCGCGCGGGTTATCACCAAATCATTGAGGGTGAGCGGCTGCGCCAGTAGGGTTTCAATCGCCACAAACAGCGGGTGTTCCGGGACCACACCATCAGCTTTGGTGCGCTCCACCAGAAAGCTCTGGGAAAACTTTTCCAGCGCGTCGGGTAACTGATAGCCACGCGTCTCATCCTGCGCCCAGGCGCTGATTTTTTCGATCCATTTCCCCTGATTTCCGCGATTGAACTTACGTCGGTCAATACCGGAGCTTTCAAGAACAGCGTCGATGTCGGCGACGGAGTCGCACCATTTTTGCTTGAGAGCGGCTATCAGCGAAATGATTTTTTCATGCCGTGCAGCCAGCGTTTCATCTGCTGGAGGCGGTGATTTTATCGCAGGCGCTTCACCTTGCAGATAGCGTTCAATAGAGCGTAAAAGTTCTTCCGGCCCTTTCCATAACGCATGCACCGCTTCGGCAATTTCGCGCGGGAGTGGATAGCAATGGCGACGCCAGAAATCCGCGCAGGCCTGGCGGCGCAGTTCGGATTCATCTTCGATCAGTTGTTGTTCAAAAAGCATGCCCGATTCAAACGCATTCAGGCTCAGCATGCGCTGGCAAAAACCGTGAATGGTAAAGACGGCGGCTTCGTCCATTTGACGCTCAGCCAACAACAGCCATTGGGCGGCCTGTTGTTTGTCGGTTATCTCTTCAAGCAGGCGAGCGTAAAGGGGGTTATCAGTGGTTTGACGTAAACAGGCGATACGTAATTCGTGGATGTTCAATCGAATTCGCCCGCGCAGCTCGGCGGTCGCCGCTTCGGTAAAGGTGACCACCAGCAGTTGTTCCACGCTGAGCGGGCGCCCAAACGCAGCATTGCCGCCCAGTCCCAGCAATAAACGAAGATACAGGGCGGCAATGGTGAAGGTTTTTCCCGTTCCCGCTGAGGCTTCAATCAATCGTTCACCCTGCAACGGCAAACGTAAGGGATCAAGAGGCTCAGCGGTATCGGTCATTCTTTCTTACTCCAGGGCATTGATTTCTGTAATGCGCTGACGCTCTCCCAGACTTTCCAGCCTTTTGGATTCACGTAATCCACTTTCCCGTTCTGGCTGCCGGAAATCTGAGATAAGCACGCCATGCCTTGCGGCTTCACCACCGCCTGGTGGAAGAAATCGGCAACCTTTTGCGGCGTCAGCAGTTTTATCTCGGCAACTACTTTATCACGTGAATCGAAGGTCAGATTACCCCGGTCGAAATCTTTGCTCAGCTGCGACGCTTCTTCGCCCAGGGTCTGTGGTGCCTGCTGCACCTGCGCGATAACCGCCTGCTGGATTTGAGCAAATTCTTCTGGCGTCATTTTGCGCAGTTTCTCTTCAGCCTGCGGGAAGAATGCCTGATAACGCTGCCACAGATAGGCTGGCTGTTTATCGCTACTTTGCAACAGGAAACCCAGACCCCACTGGCGGCCCACGTTCATTGAGAACGCGAATACGGCATAGCCAAGCTGTTCTTCGGTACGCAACTGATTGTAGAACCACGGCTGGATAATTTGTCCCAGTACCGCACTGTAGGCGGAGCTGGCAAATTCATCGTAGCCAGTAGGGACAAAGACCGCCGCCAGCGCCGAATCCGTGCTGCTGCCCGCTTTTTCGAAGATCACATTCTGCTGTTTATCCACCAGCACATCCTGGTTACGGCACCACTCGTTGCCGTTCGCACCCAGCTGTTTGCGGACATTCTGAGCAAGCGTTTTAGCCTGATCTTCGCTCATATTGCCCACAATCAGGAACTCTGGACGTGAGTGAGTTTTCAGCGCCGAGCGGTAATCCATCACCTCTTTCAGAGTGATTGATGGCAGCAGTGCGCGGCGCGTTTCACGCTGGAAGTACGGAATTTGCGACATCATCTGTACAGGCATAATCGCCTGATCGAACGCTTTGCCTTTTTCCGCCGAATCCATCATCTGCGCATACCAGGATTTAGCCTGTTCAAGCTGTTCTTCGGTCGGTGTATAGCTGAAATAGCCTTCGAGCAGCGCCTGGAAAAGCTGCGGTAAACGCTGCGTGTAACCGTTGGCGTTGACCATTAATCCGTTATTCGCGTTGGTGGAGAAACTGATCCCACCCACGGCGGCCTGGTTGCTGAGCTGGTCCAGCGCGATGCCGGCCAGATAGTCATTCAGCGCAAACATGACCTGGTTTTTAGCGCTATCCATCGCCTGCGGATTACGCAGCACGACGCTAACATCCGCTTTTGGCTCGCTGGCAAAATAGCGGCTTGGGGTATATACCACGCGCAGAGTGGGTTCGTTGATAATCAGTTCCGGGTGCGGGTATTCCTTCGCAGACTTAATCAGCGTGAAATCATCGGGTATGTACGGATTCAGTTCAGGTAATTTCAACGCAATTTTCCCGGACTCTTTCTGCCAATCAGAGAAGGTTTGTTCGCTGATTTTATTTACCTGATAAGGCGCATCAACAAAGTAAGCGGTTTTGTTATGCGGCTCTTTCGGGCTGATATACCAGATACGCGCGTTTTGCGGGGTCATCATCGCCAGACGCGCTTTGATGGCGTCGGCATCATATTGATCGGCAATGTTTACTGCATCGAGGGTATGTTCTACCGGAACGCGGATCATGGTATCCGCCAGCCATTCAACATAGTCCATATCGCGGGTAATCGACGGATAACGGAAGTCGAGATCCAGCACATGGGCCAGTTCGTCAAAATAGCTTTTATCGACGCCTTTATCACGCAACAGGGACAGATAGCTGAAAATCGCTGCCACCACTTCATCGCGGTGCGCGAGGCCTTTATCGGTGAGGGTTGTCGAGATAGCTAAAACACCGCTGTTGCCATTGACGACCGGATCGGAGTCCGCACGAATACCCTCTACCAGCCCCTGTTTTTGCAGCCAGTCCGAGAGCGTGCCTGGACTGCGATTGCCGATCAGATAGGTGACCAGTTCGTCTGTTTTGCTGCGGAACTGTTTGGTGTTGTTATCAATACGGAATTCAACGCGCAGCACTTTGCGCGGCATCGCAGGCACATAGTGAATGATGATGCCTTTTTGCTCATCCGTGACCACAGGCGTTGTAATCTCGGGCTGTTCAATATTTTTGTTCGGCACACGGCCGTATGTTTGCGCAGCAATGCGCGCCAGTTCAGGCAGCGGCTTATTGCTGTACACCACGGCTTTCATCAGGTTGGCAGAGTAGTATTTGTCGCGAAATGCGTGCAAGGCATCGAGAACCGGACTGTTGGGCTTATCACTCAGCGTTTCCAGATTACCACCGGAAAAACGCGAGCCAGGGTGCGCGGGGTTGATCGTTTCGGCGCTGACCTGAGCCATACGCATACCGTCTCGCGTGCGCGCCATCGTCAGCTCGGCATTAACGGCGTTACGCTCGCGATCGGCATACTTTTTATCAAGCAGTGGCGATGCGATAGCGTCAGCCAGACGGTCGACCGCTCCTTCCAGCGCATCATTTTCGACTTCAAGATAAAACGCAGTGCGGTATGGCGCGGTGCTGGCATTGTGGCTGCCGCCGTGCATTTTGAGGAATTCGGAAAGGCTATCCGGCTGTGGGTATTTTTTGGAGCCCATCAGCGTCATGTGTTCGAGATAATGGGCAAGTCCCGGGTGTGAATCAGGATCTTCCAGCGATCCCACCGGTACCACCAGCGCAGAGAGCGATTTAACCGCCTGCGGATCGGAAACCAGCAACACGGTCATTCCATTATCAAGGCGAATAGCCTGATACTGGCGGGTATCTTTTTCGCTCTTACGGATTGTGTCCTGAACGGGTTGCCAACCGGTGTCTGCCTGAGTGAGGGGAGCCCAGAGGGCGACAAACAAAACAAACGCTTTCAACAAGGTGCTGCCTGGCATTCACTACCTCTTCATCACGGCTACATCATTAACAATTTGCGTGCTGGGCCAGCCAGCATCTCTTTATGTTGATACATCAGTCCGTGACAAGACGGGCATAATAAATGAACGCCTTCCTCTGCGCAATTTTTATACAATCATCAGGACTGATTAAATTTAAACAAAGGTAACAGATAGCGCTCGGCCTCGTGCGTAATGGCATCGAAATGTTCCGGCGCCAGCGTTCTCCATAAACGCTGATACCAGACATCATCACCCTCTCCACGCACCATCATGTTCCCTTCGTACGCCTGTATAAACTTGCTGCGTGCTTTTTGCAGCGTGGCGTCATCCGTTAACATGGCATCATTCTGCGCGTCGTAACAGGTTTTTATCCATGCTCCCCCACTTTCTGGCAGCAACAGCAGTGGTTTGTTCATCCCCTGCCGATAGCCTTCAACGAACAGTTCCAGATACGTTAATGCCTGCTCAGAGGACATCTGCGGGAATCGCCATTCTCCGTCTTTACGCACAAACAAACGGCTTTCACCTTCGTAACCACACGCCATGTAGACAAGATGTTCGAGCCAGAGTTGCAAACCTTGTGAAACGCTGAGCATCGCTGGACGCCAGCGCAAAAGTCCATCCTGCTGCACCTGCTGTAACCAGCCCGTTAGCTGAATACCGTTGCATGTCAGATCGATTTCAAGACTCTTACCCGGCTGTCGGCACTCCACTACCCGGTCAGCCAGGGCCTGCATCTCCTGACACTGCATGTCCCAGGCGATTTCCCCAAATGCGCCGTAGGGTAGCTGCCCCGCAGCCCGATAGCGACGGAACAACGTTTGAGCGCTTTCCCCTTCGACCAGCGCATTGAGCAGCTGTTGATTGAGCTGATAGCGGTTTAGTCCATCGAGAGTGAAAGGTTCTGCATCCGGAATTTCACTCTCTTCTGAGCGGAAGCTCACCTGCAATCGCTGCTGGAAAAAAGCGCGTACTGGGTGCGCCCAAAACCGTTGCAACTGCTCAAAGGTGAGCATTTCGATCGGAAGAGGCTCAAGCTCCTGAATGAAATCCGTATGGGCTTGCCCCTCTTTCCTCGCGGCGGGGAGCCATTCACGCGCATAGCTTTGCTGTTCGTCGTCGACATAGTTGGTCGGATCGAACGGCATACGGCTGTGGAGATGCGTGATATGTTTTTTTACCCGCTGCTCGCTTTCATCGCAATTCCGCTCTTCATCACCGGGCAGATAGTGGCTTTGCCCAATGTAATCCACCAGCTCTTGCACCAGTACTGATGGGAAGCGCTCACTGTTATCCTGAATGGAATGCCCGATATAGCTGATATAAAGCTTTTGCTGGGCCGAGATAAGCGCCTCCAGGAAGAGGTAGCGGTCGTCGTCGCGTCGGCTACGATCGCCGCGCTTTGGCTGATGACTCATGAGATCGAAGCCCAGCGGCGCAAGGGCACGCGGATAAACGCCGTCATTCATCCCCAGCAGGCAAACCACCTTGAATGGAATCGAACGCATCGGCATTAAGGTACAAATATTGACAGGCCCCGCGAGGAAGCGCTGGCTAATACGTTCCTGGTCCAGGCGCTGCGTCAACTCATCGCGAAGCAGTGACAAGGGAATGGCTTCACCATAATGTGACGAAATGCCCTCATCAATAATCGCCTGCCATTGCTGCTCAATAAGCGCCATTGCGGCTTCAGTGTCTGTATCGGGCAGGAAAAAATCATTCAGCATTTCCCGGCACAACGGCTGCCACGCTTCCAGAGTGCGGGGTTGCATCAGCTCACGCCGCCAGCGGTTTAGCTGCATTAAGAGTGATGCCAGATGGCCGACCAGTTCGGCAATCAGCCCGGATGATTCATCGTAGGGCAGGACGTCGTTCCACTCTCCCTGATGACTTTCCATCGCATACCCGAGCAGCATACGCGTCAGGCCAAACTGCCAGGTGTGTTGACCGGTTGGCGGGAGTTCGAATTCCTGAACGTTGTCATCGTCGATACCCCAGCGAACGCCAGATTCATTCACCCACTGGCGCAGATAGCGCAGTCCTTCTTCATCGATATTAAAGCGGGCGGCCAGCACCGGGACATCCAGAAGCGCCAGTACGTCTTCAGAAATAAAGCGACTGTCCGGCAGAGCAAGAAGGCTGAGAAAGGCCTGCAAAGCTGGATGTGACTGGCGTGCCCGACGGTCAGAAACGGCGTACGGGAGGTAGCGATCGCCAGTGGCACTGCCGAATACGGCCTGAATAAACGGACTGTAGCTGTCGATATCCGCCACCATGACCACAATATCGCGCGGCGTCAGTTCAGGGCAGTCCTGCAGCATCGCCAGCAATTTGTCATGAAGTACTTCGACTTCGCGCTGCGGGCTGTGACATACATGCACGGTAACGCTGCGATCCTCAGGATCCAGTCGTCGTTTTTTGTCGCTGCGAGCAAATTCCTCAGCGGTTATTCCCGCGATGGCGCGATTATCAAGGTCGAGAATATCGAGCTGTACGTTGTGCAGCAGGCTGTCCGGCGTGATCTCTGCAAAAGCATCCACGTCGCCCTCGCCCGATGAGGAAATATCAGACAGCATGTGGATGTAGTCCCGGCCTAGTTTTCCCCAGGAGGCCAGTAGTGGATTCGGTAAGTCCTGGATACCTTCTTCGTCGAAAAGCTGCGCAGCATTATCGCTGTCTTTGAAAAGTGGGAAGGCGCGGTCTTCAAAGATCCGCCGTCTCTGGCGGGCAACAAGTCGCGCGAGCCATTTAGGGTCCTGAATATCGCCCCAGTAATGGCGACATGGGTTGGTAAACAGAATGTGGATATCGACGTGTTTCCCCAGTGCTTTTAGAGCATTCAGGTAAACCGGTGGTAAAGCTGAAATCCCGCAAATAAACACACGCGACGGCAACCCGGCAGGTGGTTCAGAGGCCGTTTCCAGCGTCGAGATAAAGCGCTCATACAGGTTGGCACGGTGCCACTGCGGTTGCCCCAGCTTTGCCGTATGCTCCACCAGCGCTTTCCACAGCGGTGCTTGCCAGATTTGCGCTTCAGGCAGGCCGTCTACAAGCGCTCCCGCTTCCCATCGTGTCAGCCAATCCGGGCGATAAACCAGATACTGGTCATAAAGGTCCGCAGTACGAGAAGCCAACTGGAACAGTTTGCGTTTATCCGTATCGTCGCTGAGGTAGTGGCGCAACATGGCAAACTCATCGCTCGCCAGCATATCTGGCAGCAGAGACATTAACTTCCAGCTCATGCTTTGTTTGTTAAATTCACTCTTTTTAGGGATTTCTGGCAGAACGCGGACAAACATTTCCCAGATGAAACTTGCCGGGAGTGGGAATTCGATATTTGCCGCAATACCGAACTTTTGCGCCAGGGACATTTGCAGCCACTGAGCCATACCCGTGCTTTGAACCAGCACCATTTCTGGCTCAAAGGGATCGGCTGGGTGTTCACGCTCGACGATAAATTCCATCAGCGCTTCCAGCACATCCAGACGATTTGAGTGATAGACCCTTAACATAAGCGCTCCCGACTACTGGCCAAGCGGGCAATGCAGGTTTGTCATCTGGCCCTGCCGCCCCAAAGGAGAAATAATTGTGACCGTGATGCTGACACATCCCGCCTGCGTTGTCTGCACCCGGTTTACCCGCCAGCCATCAGGTAATGCATCAGCCGACAATTGCGCCTGATTCCAGGCATAGTGCCATAGCTGCCGATACTGATTGAACACACTAAAACGCAGTGCCAGCGCCCGATGGTATCCGGACAGCGCAGTGATTATTATCACCAGCAGCATCATGGCTAATAGCACTTCCATCAGACTAAAACCCCTTTGGCGGACTAAGGAAGTTGACACAGCGCAGCCTCCTTCAGTGGGCAGAAGTCGCTCCAGCCGTGTGGGGAGAAAACCACTCTCCCCTCCAGGATGGCTCCACCACGCCATAACAAAAGCTCGCTGCTACCCGCGATCAGCAGAACGCGATTGTCTCCGAGTACTTTCAGGCAGACACGTCCTTGCAACGCCTGACGGCACTGGATGTCGGGTACTGTTGGCCAGAGTTGGTTCCGCCCCCACTCCAGCGCGGACTGTGTCATGGCATGTTGTAAAATTGACCGACGTTCACTGCTGACTATCCGAGCAAAGGCATCGAGCTGTTGATTAAGGCCGGTCAGAATCAGCGTGCCGATCACAAGCAGCAACAGGACCAGTGCAAGCGATGACATCCCAAGCTGGCGCTTCACAGGTTGAATCCCGTTACACGCCAGGTTGCCTGAAATGGCTCGTTGAGCCGGCCTGGTGTGGCCGCGGCCAGTTCGATATCTAGCTCAGGCGAGAAACCGGGATGCTCGGTTTTGCTTACTGAGAATCGTGTCACCCAGAGGCTTTCAGGCTCGGTCAGTTTTTCCCAGCCTTTGCCCTCGCAGCTTGTAGCCCCACGCTGAGTTTCAAGCGCCCCACCCTCCAGGCGAAACCCCGTTTGTTCGGCTTCTGACGAAGGCGTTGTTTCCCAGCGACCATTACTGTTGGCGTCCCATTGCACAATCACGCAACTTCCCTGCCTACCTATCGTCAGCGCCAGCCCCTGGCAAAGCCCGCTACAAAATCCGGCCCTTTGAAGTTGTTTACCTAAGGCATTGACTCTCAGCCAGACCTCCTCTTCCAGCCTTTGCTGTTGTCCCTGCATCAACATCGCGCGCTGTAATCCCGGCAGAAAACGCGCGGTGCTGAGCAGCAAAATACTGCTGATCGCCATAGCAATAAGCACCTCTGTTAGCGAGAAACCGCGCTGATTTAGCATGTTCCCTTCCCTGTGCTGTTGCACATCCTGATGCGCCCAGTGTTCGAAACGATAACGAGCCATTCCCCCGCCGGGCTTTTGATGCGTATTCGCCCAGGCCAGGCAGTATCTCGTAACCCATAAAACGCGAGCGAAGGCGTTAGCTCCGCAATGCTGACCTCCGGCCATTGCCGCTTGAGAACAAGATAATTGCCTGTCTGACAATCCGTGATTTTCGTCGTCAGCAGACACCAGCTTTCACCGTCATTTTTCACCATGATGAGATGCTCCCGGTTATGCCCATTGGCGTCATAGCGCAACTGTACGAGGTAATCCCGTATCTGGAGTGCGGTTTGCCAGAGGCGCTGCTGATGTTGCCAGCTTTGCCAGCCAGACAACCCTGTCGCGCTGAGAATAACGACAAGCGAAATTGCCACCAGGGTTTCGATGAGCGTAAAGCCGAGTTCTGTTTTCATGCCAGCAGTGTGGCGAGGCTGGCGAGAAAAAACGAATGGATAAATAGGAAGTTACGAGGCGCTTTCAGAGAAGTATTCTCCGTTGCATAACGTTGCAAATACGCTGGATAGAGGCTCGTAAAAGCTAAATTCAGGCAAAAAAAACCGGCGCTAAAAAGCACCGGCTGTGTGAGGATGGGTCTTATCAGATAGCGACAGGAGCTTTAATACCAGGATGCGGGTCGTAACCTTCAATCTCGAAATCGTCGAAGCGGTAGTCGAAAATGGATTCCGGCTTACGCTTGATAACCAGCTTCGGCAACGCACGCGGTTCGCGGGTCAGCTGAAGGTGCGTCTGTTCCATGTGATTGCTGTAAAGGTGGGTATCACCACCGGTCCAGACAAAATCACCGACCTCAAGATCGCACTGCTGCGCCATCATATGTACTAGTAGGGCGTAGCTGGCGATGTTGAACGGCAGACCGAGGAACACATCGCAAGAGCGCTGGTAAAGCTGGCAAGACAGCTTGCCGTCAGCCACATAGAACTGGAAGAAAGCATGGCAAGGCGCCAATGCCATTTTGTCCAGCTCGCCAACGTTCCAGGCTGAGACGATAATCCGACGCGAGTCGGGATCGTTTTTCAGCTGGTTCAATACCGTGGTGATTTGGTCGATATGACGGCCATCTGGCGTTGGCCACGCGCGCCATTGTTTTCCATACACCGGGCCCAGGTTGCCGTTTTCATCTGCCCATTCGTCCCAGATAGAGACGTTGTTTTCGTGCAGATACGCCACATTGGTATCACCTTGCAAGAACCAGAGCAGTTCATGAATGATCGAGCGCAAATGACAGCGCTTGGTTGTCACCAGTGGAAAACCTTCCTGCAGGTTAAAGCGCATCTGGTGGCCAAAAATGGAGAGCGTTCCGGTGCCGGTACGATCGTTTTTTGGCGTGCCCTCATCAAGCACTTTTTTCATCAGTTCAAGATACTGTTTCATGGTTCCTCAGGAAAGCTGTTGCTGTGGACGACGATATGCCCAAATCATCATGATGACACCCGCGACAATCATTGGGATAGAGAGAATCTGTCCCATGCTGATGTACTGTACCCATTCGCCGGTGAACTGCTGATCCGGCTGGCGGAAGAATTCAACGATGATACGGAACGCGCCATAGCCAATCAGGAACAGACCAGAGACTGACCCCATCGGACGCGGTTTGCGAATATAGAGATTCAGAATGATGAACAGTACAACGCCTTCCAGGGCCAGCTCATACAGCTGGGACATGTGGCGCGGCAGCGAGCCGTAGGTGTCGAAGATTGACTGCCATTCAGGGTGCGACGGTAGCAGCGCGATGTCTTCAGCACGTGAGTTCGGGAACAGCATCGTCCAGGAGACGCTCGGGTCCACACGGCCCCACAATTCACCGTTAATAAAGTTACCCAGACGCCCAGCGCCAAGGCCAAACGGGATCAGCGGAGCAATAAAATCAGCCACCTGGAAGAAGTTGCGTTTGGTGCGTTTGGCGAAAATCACCATCACCAGGATCACACCGATCAGGCCGCCGTGGAAGGACATGCCGCCGTCCCATACGCGGAACAGATAGAGTGGATCGTTTAAGAAGATTGGGAAGTTGTAGAACAGCACATAGCCGATACGCCCGCCAAGGAACACGCCGAGGAAGCCTGCATACAGCAAGTTTTCAACTTCGTTTTTGGTCCATCCGCTGCCCGGACGGCCGGCACGGCGGCCCGCAAGCCACATGGCAAAGATGAAGCCCACCAGGTACATAAGACCGTACCAGTGAAGTGCAACGGGACCAACTGAGAAAATGACCGGATCAAATTCCGGAAAATGCAGATAACCACTGTTCATCTGTCACCACAAGATGTTGTTATTCCGCTGAAAGTGGACAGCGAAAAAGAGACGCGCGCAGGGTTAACCAACGCTCCAAAGTTGCGAATCATAGCACAAGGCAGGCGCGGAGGTTGCGCCTCACTTGTAAAAGATTCGTATATGGAATGGGGCAAAACCTAGCGGCCACCACGGATTAAACCGCCCATACCGCGACGTTCCATAAACGCGGCAACCTGATGACGGACTTCCGTCGCCAACTGTGCCTCAAGGCTGCGTTTTGCCAGCTCCTGTGCATCTTCAATTTCGATATGACGCAGCAGGTATTTCACGCGCGCCACCGAGCGGCCATTCATCGACAAATGGCGGAAGCCAAGACCAATCAGGATTGCTACACACATGGAGTCCCCGGCCATTTCGCCGCACAGCCGCAGATCGATTCCATACAGTTCTGCGTCACGTGCAATCATCGCCAGCGCACGTAGCATGCCCGGATGGAGACTATCGTAAATACTCGCCACACGCGTGTTGTTGCGATCAACCGCCAGAATGTACTGCGTCAGGTCGTTGGTACCGACAGAGATGAAGTCCACGCGGGTTGCCAGCTGTGGCAGCATAAAGACCATCGAAGGGACTTCGAGCATCACGCCCAGACGCGGTTTTGGGATCGCATAACCAATCATTTCTTCCACTTCACGGCCAGCACGTTCGATGAGTCGACGCGCTTCGTCGATTTCGTCGAGGCTGGTGACCATCGGCAGGAGAATACTGAGATTGCCCGTGGCTGCATTCGCGCGCAGCATAGCGCGCACCTGTACCAGAAAAATCTCCGGCTGATCGAGCGTAATGCGGATCCCGCGCCAGCCCAGACATGGGTTTTCTTCGCTGATCGGCATGTACGGCAGCTGTTTATCCGCACCGACATCCAGTGTGCGCAAGGTGACGGGTTTGTCGTTAAACATCTGCAGCATCCCCTGATACTGCGCCACCTGCTCCTCCTCGGAAGGGAAGCCGCTTTGCAACATAAAAGGAATTTCAGTGCGGTACAAACCAATACCGTCGATGCGGCTACCGAGTTTCTCTTCGTGCGCCGGGCTCAGGCCCGCGTTGAGCATCACCTTAACTCGCTCGCCGCTTTTCAGCTGCGCAGGCAGGTCTACGTCATCTTCAGCAAGACGGCTGAGTTCGTTTTCTTCGCTAATTAACCGCTGATATTCCTGCAGAAGTACCGGTTCGGGATCGACCAGCAACTCGCCGCGATAACCATCCACCACCAGGGTGCGTCGTTGCAGGACTGAAGGCTGAATATCGGCCCCCATGACGGTAGGAATACCCAGCGCACGTACCATAATGGCCGCGTGAGAGTTGGCCGCACCGTCGCGTACCACCACGCCCGCCAGTCGGTCATGCGGCAGTTCAGCAAGTGTGGTGGCCGACAGTTCATCGGCGACCAATACAAAGCGTTTTGGCCAGGCATTTTCGCCCTGAATGGTATCGTCGAGATGGAACAGCAGACGCTGGCCCAGGCTGCGCAGATCGCCCGCGCGTTCCTTCAGATAACCATCAGTCAGGGCGGCAAACTGCTCGGCAAAGCGTTCGATAACCTTTTTGACGGCCCATTCAGCCACCGAACCTTTGTCCACTTCGGCAAAGAGCTCGCGACGTAAGCGGGCATCAGAGAGCAGATGCGAATACAGATCAAAAATCGCCGCCGTCTCTTTCTGCGCACCGGCAGCAAAACGCTTGCTGTAACGGCGGAACTCATTCGACGCCTCTTCCAGCGCGCTGGTTAAACGTTCGCGTTCAAGGGCTGCATCCAGCGTGGAGGCTTCGTAAACCTGCTCCATGAGCGGCAGCGTGGCGTCCATCCAGCCTTCGGCGATAGCGACACCCGGCGACGCAGGCAACGCACGGATACGCGTCTGACGATACTGACCGAACAGCGCCGCTAGCTGAGACTGGGAAAGGATTGCCGCCATTTGCGTGGCCAGCGTGACGAGGAACGACTCTTCGCTTTCATCGAACTGACGCAGTTCGCGCTGCTGAACCACCAGCACACCAAGAAGCTGACGGCGCTGAATGATCGGCACCCCCAGAAACGCGCGGAAACGCTCTTCTTTAACGGACGGGATGTATTTAAAGCTGGGGTGTTTTTGCGCATCGGCAAGGTTGATAGGTTCCGCAAGCCGTCCAACGAGGCCTACGATCCCTTCGTCAAACGCGAGCGCAACGGTGCGGCCACGCGGTTTTTTTAACCCACGGGTCGCCATCAGGTAATAACAGCGTCGATCGTGGTCGGCCAAATACACCGAACAAACTTCGGTTTCCATCGCAAGACAGATGTCGGTTACCAGAATATCCAGCGCCTCATTGAGGCGCGGAGCACTGGCAACCTTTTCGACTATTTCTCGCAAGCGGGTGAGCATGATTTGCGTTGCTTAACCTCTTTTACGTCGCCAGGCAGGTGTGCTTTGCGGTTTAGGAGGGGCCTCCTGAAACGCAATCACCACACTTGCAAATTCTTTCATCACCCTGCGGTAAACATCGCGCTTAAACGACACGACCTGACGAACGGGATACCAGTAGCTCACCCAGCGCCAGCCATCGAACTCTGGCGTACTGCTGGTTTGCATATTGATTTCCGAATCGTTGCTCACCAACTGCAGAAGAAACCATTTCTGTTTCTGGCCGATACAAACCGGCTTTGTGTCCCAACGCACCAAACGTTTCGGTAACTTGTAACGCAACCAGTTGCGGGTCGAAGCCAGGATGCGAACATCTTTTCGGCTTAAGCCGACTTCTTCGAACAGCTCCCGATACATCGCTTGTTCTGGGGACTCTCCAGGATTGATCCCGCCTTGCGGGAATTGCCAGGAGTGCTGACCATACCGTCTTGCCCACATAACCTGGCCCTGACGATTACAAATTACGATACCTACGTTCGGGCGGTAGCCATCGTCATCAATCACCGGACTACCTCAAACTAAACCTTATATATGATCGATTGTTTCATACTCCTGAGAGGCGGTAAACCACTCTCTTGCAGGCCTGTGAACGAATAACATTTGAATAACTCACAATTTTCACTCAAGTTATAAACAGACGACCTCGCCGGAAGGCCATTTTATTCACTTTTTCTGTGGATATCCTTGTGAAGAAGTATGGAATTACCGCTGGACAACATTTCTGGCTGATAATTGCCACCCAAAATAGAATAGCGACAACATGTTATATTTCATTGCATTAGACGCCAATTATTGTGCATTGCGTTCCATAACGTGATGATCATCACACAAGAGATCCTGACACTGATGAAAGATCGAGCAGCGTCGGTTTTATCCACAGATTGTGCCAATAACTTAGACACAAATTGTGTGAAAATTCGATTTTCGCCGCGCGTCAAGGCTGTAAATCGAAACAGTAGTGGGGGTTATTCCCAGTTATCCCACTTTTCTGTGGATAACATGGTGTAAGATCCTGTTCATTGTCAGTGACCAGTTTTGAACAACCTTATTTACCTGTTCTCAGACATGCGCAGATTCGTCCTAAAAAACTCTATAAATCATTGACCTGCCATAACGGCGCAGAAATAGTTAAACTCTATCCACAAGGTCTGTTTTTACAGTTCATTTTTTAATCAAAGGCTTATATTTATGCTTTCGCTGGTCCCTCTCACCTCTCCACCCGCGACTGAAGAGCAATTGTTGCAGCAGGCGCAGTGCGTCGCGGGGTATTCACTCGGAGAACTGGCCGCGATGGCTGGCTTGCCCATACCGAAGGATCTTAAACGGGATAAGGGCTGGATCGGCGTACTTCTGGAACGCTGGCTGGGCGCGAGTGCAGGCAGTAAACCCGAGCAGGATTTTGCCGCGCTGGGCGTTGAGCTAAAGACCATTCCCATTGATGGCCAGGGTAAACCGCTGGAAACCACTTTTGTTTGCGTCGCCCCATTAACCGGTAATACCGGCGTAACCTGGGAAACGAGCCACGTGCGGCACAAACTCAAGCGCGTTTTATGGGTGCCGATTGAAGGCGAAAGAAGCATTCCTCTTGCAGAACGTCGTGTAGGTTCACCGCTGCTATGGAGCCCTGACGAAGAGGAAGAACGGCAGCTTTCGCAGGACTGGGAGGAATTAATGGATATGATCGTGCTTGGGCAAGTGGAGCGCATTACTGCACGCCACGGCGAAGTGATGCAGTTACGCCCAAAAGCGGCCAACAGCAAGGCGCTGACGGAGGCGATCGGCGCGCATGGCGAACCCATCCTTACACTGCCACGCGGCTTTTATTTGAAAAAGAACTTTACCGGCGCATTGCTGGCTCGCCACTTTTTGCTGAAAACCTCTTTTTAGGCGAAGTTTGAACTGAATCAAACATAATCCACTGCTATTTAAGATTTTACTGCTTCCCCCTAACGAATTCTCGGGTTATTACTACACTATGATGTGATACGAGCCAGGTGAGGATGATAACGATGAAAAAATGGGCAGTGATAATCTCAGCGGTCGGTTTAGCGTTTGCTGTTTCAGGTTGTAGTAGCGATTACGTCATGGCGACAAAAGATGGTCGAATGATACTGACTGACGGCAAACCCGAAGTCGATGACGATACCGGACTGGTCAGCTACAGCGATCAGCAGGGTAATAAAATGCAAATTAATCGCGACGAAGTTTCGCAAATTATCGAAAGATAAACAGATAAAGGTCAGTCGCTTACTGGCCTTTTTGATTTTTCTCTTCCCCTTTTGCTTCCCCTCTGCCATGTTTATATTCCTTTGTCGGGAAGTTCCTGACGCCTCCATTTTTTACAGTAAAGGAAACCGGCTATGCATTATCACCGTATCCCCCACAGCACTCTGGAGATAAGCCAACTGGGGTTAGGCACGATGACATTCGGTGAACAAAACAGCGAAGCCGATGCCCATGCGCAACTTGATTACGCCATCAGCCAGGGAATCAACCTGATTGACGTGGCAGAAATGTATCCCGTGCCACCGCGCCCGGAAACTCAGGGCCTGACCGAAACCTACGTTGGTAACTGGCTGGCAAAAAGCGGCAACCGCGAAAAACTCGTTTTGGCATCGAAAGTCAGCGGCCCGTCGCGTAATAACGACGCGGGCATTCGCCCGAATCAGATTCTGGATCGCAAAAATATTCGTGCCGCACTGGATGCCAGCCTGCAGCGTCTACAAACTGATTATCTCGATTTATACCAGGTTCACTGGCCGCAGCGCCCGACTAACTGCTTTGGCAAGCTTGGCTATACCTGGAGCGACAGCGCGCCAGTGGTGACGCTGCTTGAAACGCTGGAAGCCCTGACCGAATGCCAGCGCGCCGGTAAAATTCGCTACATTGGCGTCTCAAACGAAACGGCATTTGGCGTGATGCGCTATTTGCATCTGGCAGATAAACACGATCTGCCGCGCATTGTGACCATTCAAAACCCCTACAGCCTGGTTAACCGCAGCTATGAAGTTGGCCTGGCCGAAGTCACTCAGTATGAAGGTGTCGAGCTGCTGGCTTATTCCTGCCTGGGCTTTGGCACGCTGACTGGCAAATACCTCAACGGTGCTAAACCGGCGGGTGCGCGTAATACGCTGTTTAGCCGCTTTACCCGTTACAGCGGCGAGCAGACGCAGAAAGCCGTCGCGGCATATGTCGATATTGCAAAACGTCACGGCCTGGACCCTGCGCAGATGGCATTAGCCTTTGTGCGTCGTCAACCTTTCGTAGCCAGCACTCTTCTGGGCGCGACGACAATGGAGCAGTTGAAGACCAACGTTGAAAGCTTCCATCTGGAGTTAAGCGAAGAGGTGTTAGCGGAGATTGAAGCGGTGCATCAGGTTTATACCTATCCGGCACCGTAATACGCAGTCATGCCCGGTGGCGCTACGCTTACCGGGCCTACGATGCGTGAATGTTTTGATTTTGTAGGCCGGGTAAGGCAAAGCCACCACCCGGCAATTCGTTACCGGCGACGCTGCCAGAGCCATAGCCCGGCAATCGCCAGCGCAAACAGCGTACCGAATCCCACGCCAATACCCACCACCGGCAGCCCCGCTTTGACCGCCAGCGAGTAAAGCCCCAGCATGAGCAACATGGCGGTGTTTTCACCGAGATTCTGCACCGCAATCGCGTTACCCGCGCCCACTGTCTGTTTGCCACGCTCCTGCAGAAGGGCGTTCAACGGCACGACGAAGAAACCACCCAGCATACCAATCAGGATCAGCAGCACGTAAGCCGGTAGCAGCGCATGTTGCAGGGAGAAGAACAGCACGCCGACGCCTATCAAAATGCCTGCGGGCATACAGCGCGCGACGGTTTCAAGCGTGACCAGCTTCGCCGCCGCACCCGCCCCGACCACAATACCCACAGCCACCATCGCATTCAGATACGTTGGCGTAGCATTATCGGTAATTCCCAGCGCCGTTGGCACCCACAGCACCAGCAGGAAGCGCAGCGTCACGCCAGCCCCCCAGAACATGCTGGTCCCCATCAGCGAGAAACGCGTTTCGCCGTTACGCCACAGCACGCGGCAGGCATTGAAGAAGCTGGCCGTCATAGGCGTAAAGCGCCAGGATTGCCCCGGACGAGCCACTGGCAGCGTAGGGATAAACAGGTTTGCCACCACCGCGCCCGCGTACACCAGCGCGCACACGCCGAGCGCTGCCAGCACATGCCAGTCTGCCAACACGCCGCCCGCAACGGAACCTAAGAGAATCGCCGCAATGGTCGAGGATTCCATCAGACCGTTGGCTTTCACCAGCTTGTCGCCAGTGGTCAGCTCGCCCAGAATCCCGTACTTCGCCGGGGAATAAGCTGCCGCGCCGATCCCCACCAGTGTGTAGCCAATAAACGGGTTAAAGCCAAAACAGATACTCGCCGCGCCCAGCAGTTTGAGGCTGTTGGCAAACATCATCACCCGACCTTTCGGGAAACTGTCCGCCACCTGCCCAACAAACGGCGCGAAAATGATGTAAGCGCCCACAAACACCATTTGCAGGATCGGCTGACTCCAGTCCGGGTAGAACTCGGCTTTCAGCAGCGCCAGCGTGGCAAACAGCAACGCGTTATCACCAAACGCCGACAGGAACTGGGCGCTGGTCACCGCCATCATGCCCTTCGACCACAGGGAAGTGTTAGTGTGTACTGACTCACGCATTATGCTGTTCCGCCTCATCAACCATGCCTTTCAGCGCGACAAAATCGGGTTTACCGCTGCCCAGCACCGGCAACTGTTTCAGATAACGAATATCGCGCGGCACGGCCAACTCTGGAATGCCATGCTCACGAGCATAGTGCAGAAGGTGTTCGCGTTTGAGATCGCTGTCGGTGGTAAAGAGCACCAGCGCTTCACCTTTGCTGGCATCACTCTTGATCGCCGTGGCATGCATTTTGTCAGCCGAGACCGCCGTCGCCAGCTGTTCCACCATTTCCAGCGAAACCATCTCCCCGGCAATTTTGGCAAAGCGTTTAGCTCGCCCTTTGATTTGTACAAAGCCCTGCTCATCAAAACGCACGATATCGCCGGTGTCATACCAGCCAGTTTCCACTTCGCCCTGCGCATTCTCCGCCGTCGGTGCTTCGAGCACGCCGGGTTTTTCCACCCGCAGATAGCCGTTCATCACGTTCGGCCCTTTGAGCTGTAAACGACCGCCGTCTTCAATACCCGGCACCGCCAGCAGGCGTGCATCCATCCCCGGCAAAATGCGCCCGACCGTATTGGGCTTCGCGGCCATCGGTACGTTAATCGACACCACAGGCGCACACTCCGTTACGCCGTAGCCCTCAAGAATGCGCAGACCAAATTTGTCTTGCCAGATTTGTCGGGTGCTATCCTGCAGTTTTTCCGCCCCCGCCACCACGTAACGCACGCGGAAGAAATCATAGGAATTAGCGAAGCGCGCGTAGTTGCCAAGGAAGGTTGACGTCCCGAAAAGCACCGTACAGTTGCGGTCATAGACCAGCTCCGGCACGATGCGATAGTGCAGCGGGCTGGGATAAAGGAACACTTCCGCGCCCGTAAACAGCGGCGTGAACAGTCCGACCGTCAGGCCGAAAGAGTGGAAAAGCGGCAGCGCCGACATAAAGCGGTCGTTAGCGGTGAAGTCCGCAATGGTTTTGATCTGCTCGACGTTTGCCAGAATGCTTTTATGAGAATGGACAACGCCCTTCGGATGGCCTTCAGAGCCCGAGGTGAACAAAATAATGGCCGCATCTTCCGGCTGTTGTTTCACCTGCGCCAGATACGGCGCCAGCAGATGGGCAAAAATCCACAGCTTATCGGCGAGGGTGACGTCAGCTTTCAGATCTTCCAGGAATACCCAACGCACCTGCTTGAGCTGTTCTGGCAGATGCCAGAGCTTGCCCTTATCGAGGAACTTGCGCGAGGTGAAAATCGTTTTGATCTCAGCCGCCGTTATCGCACTGGTCAGCCCTTTGACGCCCGCCGTGTAGTTCATCATCGCCGGGATTCGCCCGCGCGAAACGGCCCCGAAAATTACCGCCGCGCTGATCCCTGCGTTAGGTAACATCAGACCAATTTTTTCCCCCTGCTGGCTATATTTTTCCAGAATACGGCCAACAAACAGCGTCTTGGTCAGCAGCTTGCGGTAGGTGTCCGGGATAAAGTTGATGTCTTCGACGCAGTTTTTCTTCGCGCCAAAACGATCCTGCGCAGAGAGCAACGCTTCATATAAGGTTTCGCGTGGGCGCACGGCCATACGCGCTTCCATCATGATTTGATGGAGCATTTCACCCGCCATTTTACGGCGATCCCGCGCACGCGGTGCTTCAGGCATCGGCAGCGTTGTCGGCGGCAAAATATGTAGCGTGATTTGCGGGAACAGGCGTTGTTTCACCAGTCCTTTGAGGCGGCTGAAATACGTCAGCTCTGCGCCTTCGATGCGTAGCGGCACCACAGTAGCTTTGGATTTTGCCGCGACAAAACCCGCGCCGTCGTAGATTTTCATCAGCGAGCCGGTCACGGTGAGACGTCCTTCAGGGAAAATAACGACCGGACGCCCCTGCTCAATCAGGCGCACCAGATGTTTGATCATCATCGGTTTGGTAGGATCGAGCGGAACAAAATCAATCAGCGGCGCAAGGACTCGCATAAACCACTTCTGGCTAATCGAGCTGTAGACCGCAAATACCGGGCGACCCGGCAGGAAAAGCGCCAGTAAAACGCCGTCGATAAAGGAAACATGGTTTGGGGTAATGAGCACACGCTCGCCGTTCAGTGACTGAGTGTCACCGGTCAGGCGGACGCGAAAGAAGATACGAAACAAGGTGCGGAAGAACCCGAATAGCATTTCAACTCCCTTTGCCTGTTAATTTTTAGGGTTACGCTAAATTGTGGCAGATTACACGAGAAGTGCAGGCGGGAGGAGTGATAGCGTATTTCAGGCGAAAAAAAACCTGCGCATCCGCGCAGGCTGGTGCAAGAGATGAGTACGAAACCGTACTAAGAATTCTCACCAATCAATACCTCTGGGATCTTGATTGTGGCTGCTGGCTACCCGCTTCGCCAGTGGGAAAACGCAAGCGATTGAGCCTAAGTGCAACCAGGTGTGAATATTCTCGATTGCTGTTACAGATTGAAGTTACAGACAAAAAAAACCTGCGTATGGACGCAGGTTGGTGTAATTCGTGTTAATCAACCGGAGCTGATTTCACCTATCAATACCTCTGGGATCTCGACTGTAGCAATCTGTTCACATTCTCCACCAGCGGACAATCGCAACAGCCTGCCGCAAAGTGTAACTAAAGGTTCAATTTGACATTATTCTGACACGCTTCTTCGTGTAACGATTACACTGATTTCCCATGTTCTGCGTCACGTTTGCGAAGGGCTTTCGGCGGCTGCCCTTGAACACGCCTCGCTTTTCCGCAACACTGTTGTGTGTGTAACCGCTTACCCCTAAAAGAAGGTATTAAATGGCGACAATTAAGGATGTGGCCCGTCTGTCTGGTGTTTCTGTAGCGACCGTTTCTCGCGTCATTAACAATTCACCGAAAGCCAGCGACGCTTCCCGTCAGGCCGTGCAGAGTGCAATGGAAACTCTGAACTATCATCCCAACGCCAACGCGCGCGCACTGGCGCAACAATCGACTGAAACCGTCGGGTTAGTGGTCGGCGACGTTTCTGACCCCTTTTTCGGGGCGATGGTAAAAGCAGTAGAACAGGTGGCGTACCAGACCGGTAATTTTTTGCTGATTGGCAATGGCTACCACAACGAACAAAAAGAGCGTCAGGCCATTGAACAGCTGATCCGTCATCGCTGTGCGGCGCTGGTGGTTCACGCAAAAGTGCTGCCCGATGAAGAACTGCTGCATCTGATGAAGCAAATCCCCGGCATGGTGTTGATTAACCGCATAATTCCTGGCTATGAAAAACGCTGTGTGGCCCTTGACGATCGCTACGGTGCCTGGCTTGCCACGCGACATCTGATTCAGCAGGGCCATACGCGCATTGGCTACCTGTGTTCAAACCATCAGATTTCCGACGCCGAAGACAGGCTGCGCGGCTATTACGACGCCCTGCGTGAAAGCGGCCTGCCGTGCAACGATCGTCTGGTGACGTACGGTGAGCCGGACGAGAGCGGCGGCGAGCAAGCGATGACGGAATTACTAGGACGTGGACGTAATTTTACTGCCGTGGCTTGTTATAACGACTCGATGGCCGCTGGTGCAATGGGTGTGCTTAACGATAATGGCATCGACGTACCGGCCGAAATTTCATTGATTGGCTTTGATGATGTACTGGTGGCTCGCTACGTGCGCCCGCGCCTGACCACCGTGCGATATCCTATCGTAACAATGGCGACGCAGGCTGCCGAACTGGCGCTAGCGCTCGCCGACAAACGTCCACCGCCGGATATCACTCATCTGTTCAGCCCAACGCTGGTCCGCCGTCACTCGGTAGTGACACCTGCGGAGTCGGTCAGCGAATAGCGATACAGATGGACGGTTTTATTCGGGTATTCCAGCGCATCGCCGATGTACTGCCAGCCATAGCGTTCGTAAAAGTCGCGGCAGGCGGACCAGAGATGTAGCTCGGAATATCCGGCTTTCGCGGCGTACGCCATCACATGTTCCTGCAATTGCCCGGCCAGACCTTTTCCGCGCGCGGCAACGTCTACGTAGAGCGCGGCCAGCCACGGGAACAGATCCTGACGCGTTATCAAATCACAGCGCCATAATCCCACAGTTCCTCGCAGCTGTTCGCCGTCGACCGCCACAAACGTCAGCGGCAACGCGTCCGGTTTTTGGCTGTGCTCGATGACGCTGGCAAAAAACTCACGCGGTAATCCGTCGCCAAACTCTTGCCACAGCCAGTCGATGACGCGCTCAGCGTGATGGGGAACGGTATAAAGCGGAAGGATTTTCACACCAGTTTCCCCTGAAAGAGAGGAACCGATTCAAAAAGATAGCCGTCGAAATCGGGCGCATCTTCGTCGGACAATTCCAGCAGACTTTTTTTGACGTTTTCCAGGTGCTGGAACATAGCCTGCCACGCGCCCATCACGTCACGGCGACGCAGGGCTGCCAGAATGGTCTGACGATCGCCGAGCCATTTCAGGCGATACGCCCGGCTGGCGATATGAACGTTAAATTGCTGCCACAGCGGGCTGCTGTCCATGTGATGCCAGACGCTCTCAACGGTCGCCAGCAGCATCTGATTTTGCGTCGCCCCGGCCAGCACCAGATGGAACATCTTGTTGTTATCCTGGCTGTTATCGTCAGCGGCAATCGCGCGTTGTTCCTGCTCGATGATGCGGCGCAGGTTGTCGATATCCGCGCGGGTCGCCATTTTCGCGGCAAAGGCCGCAATGTTGCTTTCGAGCAGCTGGCGCGCCTGCAAAATTTCAAACGGGCCGACGTCGCTGTTTAAGAAGCGCTCCTCCTCGTTTTCGTGCTCTTCCGGGATACGCATCACGTACACGCCGGACCCCTGGCGAATATCCACGGTGCCCTGCAACTCCAGCATGAGTAAGGCTTCACGCACAATGGTGCGGCTGACGCCGTAAGTCTCGGCAATATTGCGCTCAGGCGGTAGACGTGATCCCACAGGATAGTGACCTTCGATGATTTGCGTGCGCAGATCATCGCCAATTTCCTGATACTGTTTTTTCTCTGGCGGAACGACGGCCTTCTCCACGATTTCACCTGTACTGACGGTTAAGTTGACGCGCGGGCCGGGCATCCTCCCGGCCAGTTTTGCGGCTATTTTACCAGACTCAGCTTCGTTATAAGCCTATTTCCATTCATCATCGACGGTGAGCGTCAATGTCCGTTCATCGCGCAGCTGGCGGAACCACGTGGCCGATTTTTTTGCTTTGCGAGCGCGGTTATCAGCCAAATCGATTTCAATTAAGCCGTAACGATTTTTAAAGGCGTTCATCGGTGAGACGTTGTCGGTAAACGCCCACAGCATGTAGCCGTGGCAGTTCGCCCCCTCTTCGCGTGCCAGCAGCGTGTAGTAAAGGTGCTCGCTGATAAAATTGATCCGGTAATCGTCGGCAATCACGCCGTCGTTGCCCCTGAACTGCCCTTCGTTTTCCACGCCCATCCCACTCTCCGCCACAAACCACGGGATGTTGCGATACTCATTTTTGATGCGCATCGCCATGTCGTAAATAATCTTAGGGTAGATTTCCCAGCCGCGTGAGGCGTTCATTTTACGCCCCGGCAGCTCGAACGGTTCGTAGTAGTACGCCGGATGGAAAGGCGTTTGTGGGTGCCAGGCCCGCGACGGGGCTTTTACGCGATGCGGGTAATAAAGGTTAATCCCCAGCTCGTCGACGGTGTTGTCGGCAATCAGCGCCAGCTCTTCCGCGCTGTATTCCCACGCAACATTATGCTGCTCCAGCAAGGTAAACAACTCTTGCGGATAGCGCCCGTGGACCAGCGGGTCAAGGAATACGCGGTTGTAGAACAGATCGTAAATCTCGGCAGCACGCACATCGTGCGGGGCCTTCGAGCGCGGATAGGTCACTTCAGGATTAAGAATGCAGCCCACCGTCCCCCGGTAGCCTTTCTCGTGGAACAGCTTCACCACTTTCGCCGTTGCCAGCACTTTGTGATGGTTCCACTGCATCCAGGTGCCGGTGTTTTGCTCGTACGGCCAGCGCAGGGCGTCGAGATAGACGCGCGTTTGCACCACAATCGGCTCGTTGAAGGTGAACCAGCGCGTAACTTTGCCGTGGTAGCGTGCGAACACCTTTTCGGCGTAGCGCACAAACAGTTCGACCACCTGCTTTGAGGCCCAGCCGCCGTAAGTTTCCAGTAACTCGCCCGGCAGCTCGTAGTGTTCCAGGCAGATCATTGGCTCAATGCCCTGACGGTGCATTTCGTCGAACAGCGCGTCGTAGTAAGCCGCGTATTCTTCATCGACGGTGACGTTTTCGTAATCGATTAAAAACCGAGACCAGTTGATGGAAGTGCGGTAATGCGTCAGCCCGGCTTGTTTCATCAGCGCCACGTCTTCGCGAAAGCGGTTGATAAAATCGGTCGCCACCGCCGGGCCATAGCCGTTATGCCAGACGTGGCGATCGTTTTTGTACCAGAGATCGATCCACGAATCCTGGCCCTCTTTTTTGCCGCTCCAGCCTTCCGTTTGCCAGGCCGATGCGGCAGCACCCAGAATAAAATCCTGCGGTATCGTAATCTGTTTTGTGCTCATAACGTCCTCACGCGTTGTTGGTCGCCTGTTGACTTTGTGCCAGCAGGGCCGCTTGTTCCGCGCGACGTGAGGCGATCCTCACAAACGGCAGATAAATGAGAATGGCGGTAATAATACAAATCCCCTGGGTGATCACCGCGCCCATCGAGCCCGCCGTCGAGAGCCAGGCGTTAATCAGCGGCGGCGTGGTCCACGGCACCATCACTACCGCTTTTCCGGCAAAACCGGTCACCGTAGCGAAATAACCAATCGAGCCAGTCACCAGCGGGGTGATGATGAACGGGATCGCCAGAATCGGGTTGAGCATGATTGGCATACCGAAGATCACCGGCTCGTTGATGTTGAACAGCCCCGGCCCGATGGAGAGCTTGGCGATCTCGCGCATCTCTTTACGTTTGGTGCCGATCATCACCGCAATCAGCAGGCCAATCGTCAAACCCGATCCGCCAATGCTCATATACACATCCCAGAACGGCATGGTGATGATGTTGGGGATCTCCTTCCCCTGCTCGAAGGCGCTCATGTTGACGGTGATCGCGCCGAGCAGCAGCGGCTCGCGGATCGGTTTGATCATCTGATTACCGTGGATGCCGATCACCCAGAAAAGTTGGGCGACGAACATCAGCAGCAGAATACCCGGCAGGCTCTGCACCACGCGCTCCAGCGGTTGTTGCACCACCTGATAAACCGCGTCATACAGGTACATGCCGGTCAGCTGATGGAAGATAAAACCGAAAGTTGCGATGGCGGTGGTGGTAATAATCGCCGGGATCAGCGCCGAGAACGATGCGGCAACGTTGGGCGGCACCGTATCGGGCATTTTGATTTTCAGCCCAGGGCGGTTTTCCAGCCAGCAGTAAATCTCAACGGACAGAATGGCGATGAACATGCCGAGGAACAGGCTGCGGGTGTCCGAGAACTGGCGCAGCAGCACGTCTTTCACCACGTGCATCTGCCCGTCGACCATCATTTCTACGGTGGTGGGTGTGACGCAGATAAAACAGATCACCGCCAGCAGGCCGGGAAACAGCGATTTGATGCCGTTGATTCGCCCTAGCTCAATACCAATCAAAAACACCGCGCCGATGTTAAGGAAGTTCAGCGTGGCGTAGTTGATCGCGCCGGTGATCGGCTTTAGCGCGGCCAGAAACGACAGCGATTGAAAGCTGGCGAGACCGTTTTTCGGGTCCAGCACCATGTTGGAAATCAACACCGAGAACGCGCCTACGATGATGACCGGCATTAAGGTAATGAAGGCGGATTTAATCGCCATGATGTAGCGATAGCTGTTGAATTTGGTGGCGAAACTGCCCAGAGAGTCGATCAGTTTTTCCTGTAATGCCATAAGGTCATACCTCAGTAAAGGGGCTTTTATAGCGAGAATAAGGTGTACAGCCGGATACGATTGGCATACCAAAAATAGCTTCACGTCGTTCCAGGTTCTGTGATTGAACTCTCAATGCAGCCAGAGGTATTCCAAATCATGATTTTTCACCACTTTGGTATGCCACTTACCCCGTTTTATGCTGAACCGTGATCCCGACAGGGATTTTCCGCGTCCCGCCTCGCTTATGCGCCTGAGGGTCTGTGATAAACTGCGGGCGATTACGTGAATGCAGGAATGTCTAATGGCAACAATGCTGGATGTCTCATTACGCGCGGGCGTGTCGAAAGCCACCGTGTCGCGCGTGCTGAATGGCACAGGTCAGGTCAAAGAGAGTACGCGTCAGCAGGTGTTTAACGCGATGGAAGAGCTGGGCTATCGCCCGAATTTTCTCGCGCAATCGCTGGCGAATCAGACCAGCAACAGCATTGGTCTGGTGGTGTCGACGTTTGACGGTTTTTACTTCGGTCGTCTGCTACAACAGGCCTCGCGCCAGACCGAAACGCACGGCAAACAGCTGATTGTGACCGATGGGCACGACGCGCCCGAGCGCGAAGAGCAGGCGGTGCAAATGCTGGCTGACAGGCAGTGCGACGCCATCGTGCTGTACACGCGCTATATGAGTGAGAAGGCGATCATGAAGCTGATCAACAGTGTGAAAATGCCGCTGGTGGTGATTAACCGTGATGTCAGCCTGGCGCGTGACCGCTGTGTGTTCTTCGAACAGCAGGACTCCGCGTTTAAAGCCGTGGATTATCTGGTCAGCCAGGGCCATCGGGAGATCGCCTGTATTACGGTCCCGATTCATACGCCAACGGGCAAAGCACGCCTGATGGGTTATCGTCAGGCGCTGGAGAAACACGGCATTGCCTGGGACGATCGACGGGTGAAGTATGGTGATGCAGGGATGACGCGGGGTTATGAACTGTGCAATGAACTGCTTCGCGAGAAAGTTCCTTTTACCGCCCTGTTTGCCTGTAACGATGATATGGCGCTCGGATCGTCCAAAGCGCTGCATCAGGCCGGGCTGCATATTCCGCAGGATATTTCGCTGTTTGGTTTTGACGATGCGCCGAGCGCGAAATGGCTGGAGCCCGCCCTCTCCACCGTCTATTTGCCGATCGACAATATGATCGTGACGGCTATCGATCAGGCAGTTCGGCTGGCAAACCACCAGCCGATCGAGACGATCCCGCCATTTACCGGCACGCTGATGCTGCGCGATTCGGTAACGACAGGTCCGTATTACACCTCAAAATAGCTCGAGTGCGAGCAGTTCCTGAATGGTCTGGCGACGACGAATCAGTCGCGCCACGCCATTATCAAACAGCACTTCTGGCAGCAGCGGACGGCTATTGTAGTTCGATGACATTGACGCACCGTAAGCGCCCGTATCGTGCAGCACCAGATAATCACCCGGTTGAACGTCAGGCAGCGCGCGGGTTTCCACTTTGCCGCCCTCCTGCTGAGTAAACACATCACCCGATTCGCACAGCGGCCCGGCCACCACGGTTTCAACCAGCGGAGCCTGCGTCAGGTCGCGACCATCCGCCGCCAGCGCGGTAATGTGGTGATAGCTACCGTACATGGCCGGTCGCATCAGATCGTTAAATCCGGCGTCCACCAGCACGAAGTGGCGGCTACCCATCTCTTTCACGCTACGCACCTGCGTCACCAGCACGCCGGACTCTGCCACCAGGAATCGTCCCGGTTCGATTTCCAGTTTGACCGCATGGCCCAGATGAGCGGCAATTTTATCGCGCGCCGCGCTCCACAGACCGTAATAGTGATCGGTGTCGATTGCCTCTTCTCCTGGGCGGTACGGAATCGACAAACCGCCACCGGCGGAGATCGCCTCCAGATCCTGACCGAATTCGACAACCTGACGCACCATCGCGCCGCACACCTGCTCAAGATGGCCATAATCGACGCCGGAGCCGATGTGCATGTGAATGCCCACCAGCGTCAGGTTGTAGCGTTGTAAAACTTCAAGAGCCGCAGGCAGATCGGCATACCAGATGCCGTGTTTGCTGTTTTCACCGCCGGTGTTGGTTTTCTGGCTATGACCATGACCAAACCCAGGATTCACGCGCAGCCACACGCGATGGCCCGGCGAGACTTGTCCCAGCTGTTCCAGCATATCCACGGAGCCAGCATTCACCGGAATTTTCAGCTCATGCACGCGAGAAAGCGTCGCGCTATCAATCATATCGGCGGTAAAGACAATCGCGTCACCGTCAGTCTTCGGGTCATACCCTGCCGCCAGCGCGCGTTCGATTTCCCCCAGCGAAACGGAATCCACTTTGACGCCCTGCTCGCGCATCAGGCGCAGAATATGAATATTCGAACATGCCTTTTGCGCAAAGCGCACCACGTCAAACTGATGCAAGGCCGCAATTTTTTCACGCACGATCTGCGCGTCGTAAACCCAGACCGGGCAACCAAACTCGGCGGGCAAGCGCAGTAAGTTCTCGGCATTCAAATCGGTATCGGTGCTGTTCAGCGGGCGTGGCATGGTTTTCTCCGGGTGACGTCATTTTTTAACATTACGCCACAGCACGAAGAGAATAAAAAATATCGTTTTATCGAGAGTCTATGCAAAAATGATATGGATTGAAGTTAAAAAACAGGTGCCCTATGCCCGCCGTTAACCTACGCCATATCGAGATTTTTCACGCGGTGATGACTACCGGTAATCTGACCGAAGCTGCGCAGATGCTTCACACCTCACAGCCGACGGTCAGCCGTGAGTTGGCCCGCTTTGAGAAAGTGCTTGGTTTAACGCTGTTTGAGCGCACGCGCGGAAGACTGCATCCAACGGTACAAGGATTGCGGTTGTTCGAGGAAGTTCAGCGCTCGTGGTACGGCCTGGATCGCATCGTCAGCGCGGCCGAGAGTTTGCGGGAATTTCGCCAGGGCGAGCTGTCGATTGTCTGCCTGCCGGTATTTTCGCAGTCACTTCTGCCGCAACTGATTCAGCCGTTTCTCGCCCGCTATCCCGACGTCAACCTCACCATTGTGCCGCAGGAATCGCCCTTGCTCGAAGAGTGGCTCTCGGCGCAGCGTCACGATTTAGGGCTGACCGAAACGCTGGCGACGCCTGCCGGGACGGAGCGCACCGAATTGCTGTCGCTGGATGAAGTCTGCGTCTTACCGGAAGGCCACCGTCTCGCCAGTAAAAGTGTGCTGACACCTGCGGATTTTCATGGCGAAAACTATATTAGCCTGTCGCAAACTGACAGCTATCGGCAGCTTCTGGATACGCTGTTCCTGGAACATCAGGTGAAACGCCGGATGGTGGTCGAGACCCACAGCGCGGCGTCCATCTGCGCGATGGTGCGCGCAGGCGTGGGGATTGCGGTGGTAAACCCGCTCACGGCGCTGGACTACTCGGGTAGCGGGATCGTTATCCGCCGCTTCAGTATTTCTGTCCCTTTCACCGTGAGCCTGATTCGCCCGCTGCATCGCCCGGTCTCAGCGCTGGTTCAGGCGTTTACGGAACATCTGGTGGCCCATTCTCATCAGCTGGCGCAGCGCTTGCCGGAGCAGGAAAACTAACGCCTCACGACAGCATAAATTCGACCGCGTCGGTGGCATGGATCGCCGTGGTATCGAACACCGGGAGCGCACTTTCATTGGCCGGAACCAGCAGGCCAATCTCCGTGCAGCCGAAGATCACCCCTTCCGCGCCCTGTTTCGCCAGCTTGTCGATCACGCTGAGATAATAGTGGCGCGAGGCATCGCTGAACGTCCCAAGGCACAGTTCTTCAAAGATA
This sequence comes from Lelliottia sp. 7254-16, assembly GCF_002922995.1. Classification (NCBI taxonomy): domain Bacteria; kingdom Pseudomonadati; phylum Pseudomonadota; class Gammaproteobacteria; order Enterobacterales; family Enterobacteriaceae; genus Lelliottia; species Lelliottia sp. 7254-16. The sequence goes on along the minus strand of NZ_PQVS01000006.1, from coordinate 69,671 downwards.
ATCTGGTTGATGCGCGCCCGGTCCGTTTCATCAGGAGTCAGGCTTTCAATACCGAACTGCGATTCAAGACGGCCACGATAGAAATCTTGCTCCATTGTGTAGCGTGTACCCAGCAGCGCGACGCGTTTCATTCCGCTGGCAGTTATCGCTCGCCCGGTGGCATCAGCGATGTGCAGGAACGGCAGCGAGCAGCTTTCCTCAATCTGTGACGCCACTTTGTGCATAGTGTTGGTACAGAGCAGAATACCTTCCGCCCCCGCTCGCGCCAGCCCCAGCGCCGCCTGCGCCAGAATTTCACCCGCTTTGTCCCATTCACCGCTGGCCTGGCAGGCCTCGATTTCGTGGAAATCCACGCTATGCAGTAAAAGGCTGGCGGAATGCAGGCCGCCGAGACGTTGTTTGATGCCTTCATTAATCAGGCGATAATAAGGAATCGTGGATTCCCAGCTCATTCCGCCCAGCAGACCGATCGTTTTCATTTTTTCTCCTTTTCTCGTCCCCCAGTGAAGCAAACTTGTGATCCTGTTTCCAGTTATTTGGCTTGCCGTTTCCTTTTTACCCTTCGTGATATAAATTAATTAAAACAATGTTTCACTATAAGGACGGAACAACGATGTTTATTTTCCACAAAGAGACGCGGCTTGAGGATCTGGGCAATGGCGTGACGCGTCGTATTCTGGCGCACGACGGCAAAATGATGGCGGTAGAAGTTAACTTTGAACAGGGCGCGATCGGCCCGATGCACAACCACCCGCACGAACAGCTGACCTACGTCCTGTCCGGCGAATTTGAATTTACGATTGGCGATGAGAAACACGTAGTAACGGCAGGAGACACGCTTTACAAAGAGCCACACGTGATGCACGGCTGCGTGTGCCTGAAGCCAGGTACGCTGTTGGATACATTTACGCCGGTGCGTGAAGATTTTTTGAAGTCATGAGTTGAAATAAAAAGGGCGAGTTTTCACCCGCCCTGACTCATCTGTATTAATCCGCTGCCAGAAGAGGTTCGGAAATCGGCGTGCGCGACTTCATTGCCTCACGCAGGAGAATAGTGCCACAGGCAAAAATCCCTCCTAAAAGTGCAGCCAGAATAACGATCAGGGATTTGCCCGGCCCATCTTTTTTCACTGGCACAGACGGTGAAAGCTGATATTTGAACGGCTCGAAACTCACATCGCCGACGGAGAGCTTTTGCAACTGCGCCAGATGATATTCACGATTCTGAAAATCGGCATTCATCTCGGCCACATCTTTCAACGATTTCTCGATCTGCAGCTTCTGCGCGATGCCGTCAGCGCCCAGTGCAACGGAATAGTCAGGGTCATCTTTGACCGCCTGGCCGTTGCTGTAGACCGGTTTTTTGATCCCCGCTGCATTCGCCACTTCCAGCGAATAATTGAGACGCTGAAGATTCGTGTTGTGAATGTTAGTCAGTCGGACTTTGTCCAGAGCCAGACGCTCTTTCTCCATCTGCGTTTTCAATGCCAGCGAGTTACGCACGTTAAGCATCGTCTCTTTTTCAACAATCGCAGAGATGTAATCGATGTATCCTTTCAGCACGATCTGAGCTTCTTCGGCTGTTTGAGCAGTAAAACTCAATGTCCACGACGCGAAGGGAGTTTGCTCAGCATTTTTGGGCGCCTTATCGTCAGTGGCTTTCATTCTGTCCGCGATATTAACCACCGCGCGGTGCAAATCAAGAGCATCAATTTGCGCATCTTTTAGCTGCCCCATCACGTACGGTGATGACTTCAAGTATTCTTCCAGCAGCGTCTGAGACTTAAACTTTTTGATAAACAGATTAAAAACGTCGTCGCGCTTTACGCTGATATCCACGTCCAGCACCTGGAGTGCCCCCAGCATTTTCCGGACGTCGCTCCACTGTGTTTGCTCGGCGGAAGTCACCACGGCCTGGCTGGTCCACTTCTGCGGCAGAAGATACGACACAATGACGCCTGCAAGGGCAAAAGCAACAACAATAGCAACAATGCGTTTTCTAGCGGCAAACAAGACTTCGAGCAACCCAAGAAGGTCAATCTCTTTCTGGGCACCTGGCGGGGGTGCATAGCGGGGAAATTGCAGTTCCGTGCTTTTTTTAAGATCCATGGCTGGCATATTCGTTCTTCTGTTTTATGTTGCAGTAAAAACCTGTCAGGAGCAGTTAAGGCGGGAGAATGATACAAGAAAACAAGAATTATCTGAATGCTATATGTCTTAAAACGGACTATTGGCTACAAATTTTAGTAGTTAGTGATTCTTATTATCCACATGCTACAAAGAAGCCTTCCTGAAGGCGTACTCACGTTCTGCATCTCCCCAGCCCCCCGGCTCTGAGCCAAAAATGCCAGCCACCTCACCTTATTGAAACAGCGTTTCGACAGCGATCACATTTCCACCATTAATAGAATGACGCAGAAACAAATAGCAATAAAATAAATTAAAACGATGTTTTACAAATCAAGAACAACGGTTCGTGTGTTTTTGAAACTCAAACCAGACGCGTCTGAGAGCAACCATAAAACATCTTAAAAATCAGAAGGTAAATGGAGCAGCCGTCGTGCGAAGCACACCAAACACACGCTTCCCCGTTTCGTAAAAGAGGCGCGGGCAGCAGCATTACCAGCAGATTCCGTTTTAAACCATTGATTGCCAGGTAGGTATGTATGAATGAAAACAAAATGCTGGGGCTAGCGTGGATATCACCCTACATCATCGGGTTGATAATCTTTACCGCGTTTCCCTTTGTCTCATCGTTCTTTCTCAGTTTTACTGATTACGATCTGATGAGTCCGCCGGTTTTTAACGGCATTGAGAATTACCGCTACATGTTTACCGAAGATACCCTCTTCTGGAAATCCATGGGCGTCACCTTTGCGTATGTATTCTTAACCATTCCGCTAAAACTGGCCTTTGCGCTGGGGATTGCGTTTGTTCTGAACTTTAAATTACGCGGCATTGGATTCTTCCGAACCGCCTATTACATTCCCTCCATCCTCGGCAGCTCCGTCGCCATTGCCGTTTTATGGCGTGCGCTGTTTGCGATTGACGGCCTGCTGAACAGCTTTATCGGCGTGTTCGGCCTGGACCCGGTGAACTGGCTCGGTGAGCCTTCTCTGGCGCTGATGTCCGTCACCTTGCTGCGCGTCTGGCAGTTTGGTTCGGCGATGGTTATCTTCCTGGCCGCACTGCAAAACGTACCGCAGTCTCAGTATGAAGCAGCGATGATCGACGGCGCTTCTAAATGGCAGATGTTCATGAAAGTGACCGTGCCGCTGATTACGCCGGTGATCTTCTTTAACTTCATTATGCAGACCACCCAGGCGTTCCAGGAATTTACCGGACCGTACGTGATAACGGGCGGTGGACCAACCTACTCGACCTATCTGTTCTCGCTCTACATCTACGACACCGCCTTCAAATACTTTGATATGGGCTATGGCGCGGCACTGGCCTGGGTCTTGTTCCTGGTCGTCGCGGTCTTTGCCGCCATCGCCTTTAAGTCTTCGAAATACTGGGTGTTCTACTCCGCCGATAAGGGAGGCAAAAATGGCTGATATTCAGGAACTCTCCACGGCGAGAAGCATCGCGGAACGCGAGGTGGCTCGCACGCTGCGCAAAGAGAAGATCAACGCCAGCATTCGCTATGTGATCCTGCTGTTCGTTGGCCTGCTGATGCTCTATCCGCTGGTGTGGATGTTCTCGGCGTCGTTCAAACCGAACCACGAGATCTTCACCACCCTGAGCCTGTGGCCCGCACACGCCACCTGGGACGGCTTCATTAACGGCTGGAAAACCGGCACCGAATACAATTTCGGTCATTACATGCTGAACACTTTTAAGTATGTGATTCCGAAAGTGATTCTGACCATTATCTCCTCCACCATCGTGGCGTACGGCTTTGCTCGCTTCGAGATCCCGTGGAAGAAATTCTGGTTCGCCACGCTCATCACCACCATGCTGCTGCCGAGCACAGTCCTGCTGATCCCGCAGTACCTGATGTTCCGCGAAATGGGCATGTTGAACAGCTATATGCCGCTGTACCTGCCGCTGGCGTTTGCTACTCAGGGGTTCTTCGTCTTCATGCTGATTCAGTTCCTGCGCGGTGTTCCGCGTGACATGGAAGAAGCCGCGCAGATCGACGGTTGTAACTCGATTCAGGTGCTGTGGTACGTGGTGGTGCCGATTCTGAAACCGGCCATTATCTCCGTCGCTCTGTTCCAGTTTATGTGGTCAATGAACGACTTTATCGGGCCGCTGATTTATGTCTACAGCGTGGATAAATACCCGATTGCACTGGCTCTGAAAATGTCCATCGACGTCACCGAAGGTGCACCGTGGAACGAAATTCTGGCAATGGCGAGCATCTCCATTCTGCCATCCATCATTGTCTTCTTCCTGGCACAGCGCTACTTCGTACAGGGCGTAACCAGCAGCGGAATTAAAGGTTAAGAGGGAAATATCATGGCTGAAGTTATTTTCAACAAACTGGAAAAGGTCTACTCCAACGGCTTCAAAGCGGTACATGCTATCGACCTGAAAATCGCTGAAGGGGAATTCATGGTGATCGTCGGGCCATCCGGCTGCGCCAAATCCACCACCCTGCGTATGCTCGCGGGACTGGAAACCATCAGCGGCGGCGAAGTGCGTATCGGCGAGAAGATCGTCAACAATCTCGCGCCAAAAGAGCGTGGAATTGCGATGGTGTTCCAGAACTATGCGCTCTACCCGCACATGACCGTGCGTGAAAACCTGGCCTTCGGCCTGAAGCTGAGCAAGATGCCGAAAGACCAGATTGAAGCACAGGTAAATGAAGCGGCGAAAATCCTTGAGCTTGATGAGCTGCTCGACCGTCTGCCGCGCCAGCTCTCCGGTGGTCAGGCTCAGCGTGTGGCTGTCGGTCGCGCGATTGTGAAAAAGCCCGACGTGTTCCTGTTCGACGAACCGCTCTCTAACCTTGATGCCAAGCTGCGCGCCTCGATGCGCATCCGTATTTCGGACCTGCATAAGCAGCTGAAAAAATCCGGTAAACCGGCAACCACTGTCTACGTGACGCACGATCAGACGGAAGCGATGACTATGGGCGACCGCATCTGCGTGATGAAACTCGGCCACATCATGCAGGTGGATACCCCGGACAACCTGTATCACAAACCGAAAAACATGTTCGTGGCGGGCTTTATCGGCGCGCCAGAGATGAATATTCGCGCCACCAAACTGGTCGATCAGCAGGACCGCCTGGCACTGAGCATCGGCAATGAAACCATGCCGTTAAGCGAAACGCTGCACGACAAAGTGATCGGCCATCAGGCGCAAGACACTTTCTACGGCATTCGCCCTGAATTTGTGTCGGTATCCGATGAGCCATTCGGCGAAGGCAGCTGCAGCGGTGAACTGGTACGTGTGGAAAATATGGGACACGAGTTCTTCATGTACCTGAAGGTGTCAGATTACGAACTGACGGCCCGCATTCCTTCCGATGAAGCTAAGCCCATGATTGATAAAGGCCTTCATCGTAAGGTGTATTTTAAGTTTGATATGAATAAGTGCCACATTTTTGACGCAAAAACTGAACTGAACATCTCAATCTAACTGGAGTTTATAAGAATGAAAAAAGTGCTTTTAAGCGCAGCAATCTCCGCTACCCTGGGTCTTACTGCTTTGCCATCGATGGCGCAAGATGTTGATTTACGTATGTCCTGGTGGGGTGGTAATGGCCGCCATCAGGTCACACTGAAAGCGTTAGAAGAGTTCCACAAACAGAATCCGGACATCACCGTCAAAGCCGAATACACCGGCTGGGACGGCCACCTGTCGCGTCTGACCACCCAGATTGCAGGCGGCACTGAGCCTGACGTGATGCAGACTAACTGGAACTGGCTGCCGATTTTCTCGAAAACCGGCGACGGCTTCTACGATCTGAACAAAATGAAGGATGTGATCGATCTGTCGCAATTCGATGCGAAAGAGCTTCAGTCCACCACGGTTAACGGCAAACTGAACGGTATTCCTATCTCCGTTACCGCGCGCGTATTCTATTTTAACGACGAGACCTGGAAACAAGCGGGCGTTGATTACCCGAAAACCTGGGATGAGTTAAAGGCAGCCGGTAAAGCATTCGAGAGCAAACTGGGTAAACAGTATTATCCAGTGGTTCTGGAACATCAGGACACCCTGGCGTTGCTGAATTCTTACATGATTCAGAAATACAACATTCCAGCGGTGGACGAAAAAGCCAAGAAATTCTCCTACAGCAAAGAGCAGTGGGTGGAATTCTTCCAGACTTACAAAGATCTGGTGGATAGCCACGTGATGCCTGACACCAAATACTATGCGTCCTTCGGCAAGAGCAACATGTACGAAATGAAGCCGTGGATCCAGGGTGAATGGGGCGGCACTTACATGTGGAACTCCACCATCAATAAATATTCCGACAACCTGAAGCCACCAGCAAAACTGGCGCTGGGTAACTACCCAATGTTGCCAGGTGCAACGGATGCAGGCCTGTTCTTTAAACCGGCGCAGATGCTCTCCATTGGTAAATCGAGCAAAAACCCGGAAGCGGCAGCCAAAGTGATTAACTTCCTGCTGAACAGCAAAGAAGGTGTTGATACGTTGGGCCTGGAGCGCGGCGTGCCATTGAGCAAAGTGGCGGTAAAATACCTGACGGAAGACGGCACCATCAAAGAGAACGATCCGGCGGTTGCTGGCCTGCGTCTGGCGCAGTCTCTGCCAGCCAAACTCTCCGTGTCGCCATACTTTGACGATCCACAGATCGTTGCGCAGTTCGGCACCTCTTTGCAATACATCGACTACGGCCAGAAATCCGTGGAAGAGACGGCAACTGACTTCCAGCGTCAGGCTGAACGTATTCTGAAACGCGCGATGCGCTAATCCCTGTGACCGAACCCTACCCTGCTACTTCCGGTGGCAGGGTATTTTTTTATCCGGAGAACATGCTATGAAAGGCAAAATCATCCCGCTGAATTTTCGCACGCGCCAGGACAGTGTAACGGGGCACGAGGTGATACGGATGACGCCCCCGCACATCATTTGTCATCGTAACTACTTCTATCAAAAATGTTTTACCCAGGACGGCAGCAAAATTGTTTTCGGCGGCGCGTTCGAAGGCCACTGGAACTATTACCTGCTGGATATCGAAAAGCAGCAGGCCACCCAGCTCACCGAAGGAGCGGGCGATAACACTTTTGGCGGTTTCTTATCAGATGACGATAAATCGCTGTGGTACGTAAAGAACAACCGTGAACTTCGTTGCGTAAATCTGGAAAACTACGAAGAGCAGATTGTGTATGAAGTGGATGGCAATTGGGTGGCGTACGGCACCTGGGTCGCGAATTCAGATTGCACAAAACTGGTTGGCATCGAAATTAAAAAGAGCGACTGGCAGCCGCTCACCGACTGGGGTAAATTCCGCGCGTTTTACTTTACCCAACCCGAATGCCGCCTGATTAATATCGATCTGCGCACCGGCAAGCAGCAGGTGATTTTGCAGGAGAAACGCTGGCTGGGGCATCCAATCTATCGCCCATTTGACGACAGTACCGTGGCGTTTTGCCACGAAGGCCCACGCGATGCGATCGACGCTCGAATGTGGCTCATCAATCCCGATGGCAGCGGCCTGCGTAAAGTGCGTCAGCACGCACCGGGTGAGAGTTTTACCCATGAGTTTTGGGTGCCGGATGGTTCCGCGCTCTATTACGTCGCGCATAAAGAGAACGATCCGCAGCGCTATCTTTTCAGCGCCGATCCGCAGACCCTGGATAATCGTCAGTTGATGGCAATCCCGCCCTGTTCGCACCTGATGAGTAACCACGACGGGTCGCTGATTGTCGGCGATGGCGCTCCGCATAATACCGGTGATATCAGCCTGAACGACCCGTTTATCTGGGTGTTTGATATTCGGGCGGGAACGCAAACGGCGATTTGCCAGCACAACTCCAGCTGGAAAGTGCTGGACGGTGACCGCCAGGTGACGCATCCGCATCCATCGTTTTCACCGGACAATCAGTGGGTGTTGTATACGTCGGATGAGGAACGGATGCCGGCGTTGTATCTGGCGCGGGTTTGAATTTGTGCGGTCTGGAGCCCTCACCCTAACCCTCTCCCACAGGGAGAGGGAACTGCATTGTGCGGTTTTCACCCTCTCCCACAGGGAGGGGGGACTGCATTGTGCGGTTTTCACCCTCTCCCCTTTTGGGAGAGGGCCGGGGTGAGGGGAAAATATTACACGCCAATATTTCTTAACTTCTCTCCCGCCATCAGCTTGCGCTCAATATGTTCCAGGGTGACGTTTTTAGTTTCAGGAATCAGCCAGAATGTGATGCCGATAAACGCCACATTCAGCACCGTATAGAGCCAGAAAGTTCCCGCCGCGCCGATGGAGTCGAGCAGCGTCAGGAAAGTCGCGCCAATAATCATGTTCGACACCCAGTTGGTGGTGGTCGAACAGGTGATACCAAAATCACGGCACTTCAGGGGCTGAATTTCCGAGCACAAAATCCATACCACCGGCGCGGCACTCATCGCATAGCCCGCGATACACATCATCGTCATGCCGACGGAAAGCCACGAAAGACTGCTGGACGCCGTACCGTTATCGAACTGCATCAGGCAATAGCCGAGGATCAGCGTCCCGAGCGCCATCACGCTAAAGCCAATTTTCAGCGCCGGTTTACGCCCAGCTTTATCGACGGTAAAGACGGCGATAAAGGTAGCAAACATAAAGGTCAGGCCCACCACCAGCGTGGCGATCATCTGCTGCTCGGTGGTGGTAAATCCGGCCATTTTGAAGATGCGCGGCGCGTAATACATGATGATGTTCATCCCGGTAAACTGCTGCATCGCCTGCAACAACATGCCGAGGAACACCGCGCGGCGCACATTGCGATTGGCTTTAAACAGCGACCAGCCGCCCTGCTTCAGCATCAGGCTTTCACGAATTTCGTTGAGTTCTTCGCGGGCTTTTTCAGAGGTATCACGCAGCATGCGGAGCACCTCTTCCGCCTCGACGTGACGCCCTTTTTGCGCCAGCCAGCGCGGACTATTGGGAAGAAAAATCACCAGCACCATCAACACGACAGCGGGCAATGCCAGCACGCCCAGCATCGCACGCCAGTTGCCGCTGTAGCTGAAATACGTATCCGACAGGAATGCCAGAACGATCCCGAGCGTCACCATCAGCTGATACATGCTAATCATTTTGCCGCGCACGTTTTCGCTCGCCATTTCTGAGAGATAAAGCGGCGCCGTGTAGGATGCAATCCCCACCGCCACACCCAACAGCACGCGGGAAAGCAGCAAAGCCTCGATGCCCGTCGCAAACGCGGAACCGAGCGAACCGGCGACAAACAGGACTGCACCGACCATCAGGCTGTATTTTCGCCCGAGCCGGAACGAGAGCCAGCCGTTGAACAGTGCGCCCAGCGCTGCGCCAAGCATCATGCTGCTCACTACCCACTCTTGCAAACGACTGCTGAGCGTAAAGTGGTCGGTAATAAACGGCAGCGCACCGGCGATCACGCCGATATCCAGCCCAAACAGCAAACCGGCTACCGCAGCTGAAATAGAGACGAACTGGTTCATTCTGCGGGTATCGCGCAGCGCGCGGGGCATAAAGGTAGAGTCATTAATCGAGGTCATAATTTCCTGCCTGAACAGCGAAAGACGTTGTATGAAATTACGAGAAACCCAGAGAAAGTGTCAGGCTGTAAAACGCGAAGTTATGGATTATTTGGCTGGGCAGCAACGTTCTGTGATGGACATTACAATTTCAACTAAGGATGAAAAACAACCATTTATTATTAAATCACTCATTTATAAGCCATAAAGTTGTGACAGGTGCCCATAATGTATTTCTGCTATGGATTTTATAACTTTATGCATATGGACATGGCGATTTTTGGTGAAAAAAAACCTCTGCACCAGGCAGAGGTTTCTTCAAAGGGCGTGAATTAACGCGCCAGCCAGCCGCCATCGACCGCAACGGTGTAGCCGTTGATGTAGTCAGATGCCGGAGAAGCCAGGAACACAATCGGCCCCATCAGATCGCTTGGCAGACCCCAGCGCCCCGCCGGGATGCGATCCAGAATTTCCGCGCTACGCGCTTCGTCCGCACGCAGCTGCTGGGTGTTGTTGGTCGCCATGTAGCCCGGCGCAATCGCGTTGACGTTGATGTTGTGCTTAGCCCACTCGTTCGCCAGCAGACGGGTCACGCCCATCACTGCACTTTTTGATGCAGTGTAAGACGGTACGCGGATGCCGCCCTGGAAGGAGAGCATCGACGCGATATTAATGATCTTGCCGCCGTTACCCTGGGCGATAAAGTGCTTCGCCGCCGCCTGAGACATGAAGAACACGCTCTTAATGTTCAGGTTCATTACGTCGTCCCAGTCGCGCTCGCTGAAGTTGATCGCGTCTTCGCGACGAATCAGACCCGCGTTGTTAACCAGCACATCGATATGACCAAATTCTGCCACAGCGCGGTCCAGCAATTCAGGGATCACATCGATTTTACGCAGGTCAGCGGTCAGGCTCAGGAAGCGACGGCCCAGCGCGGTGACGCGCTCGATGGTTTCAGTAGGTTCAACAATGTTGATCCCGACGATGTCGCAGCCCGCTTCCGCGAGACCCAGCGCCATACCCTGGCCCAGACCGGTGTCACACCCAGTGACGACCGCTACTTTACCCTGCAGAGAAAATGAATCCAGAATCATGTTTGTTCCTTAATCTTTCAGAGCCTGTCACGAACAGGCAGGTTTATGCTCAACTGCCCGCGACTAGCGCAGATCCTTAACAGCGACGTGGTCCATATCATCGAAGACCTGGTTTTCACCGACCATACCCCAAATGAAGGTATAGGCTTTGGTACCAACACCGGAGTGAATGGACCAGCTTGGCGAAATGACCGCCTGCTCGTTTTGCATCACGATATGGCGCGTCTCTTGCGGCTGCCCCATCATGTGAAACACGCAGGCGTCTTCGTCCATATTGAAATAGAAGTACACTTCCATGCGGCGCTCATGGGTATGGCACGGCATGGTGTTCCACAGATTGCCCGGGTCGAGTTCGGTCAGGCCCATGCTGAGCTGGCAGGTTTCCAGTACATCGGGAACGAAGTATTTGTTGATGGTGCGGCGGTTACTGGTGAGATTGTCACCCAGGGTGACCGGCGCGACGTCCGCAGGCGTCACTTTTTTGGTCGGATAAGCGGTATGAGCCGGGGCGCAGTTGTAGTAAAACTTCGCCGGCTTGCTGCTATCAATGCTGGCGAACACCACTTCCTGCGCGCCTTTCCCGACATACAGGGCATCGCGGTGGCCAATTTCAAAACACTGGCCGTCAACCGTAATAGTGCCTGGTCCGCCGATGTTAATCACACCCAGCTCGCGACGCTCCAGGAAATAGCTCACGCCCAACTGTTTGCCCACTTCGCCGCCCACGGAGACGGTTTTGCTGGCTGGCATAATGCCGCCGACGATGATGCGGTCGATGTGGCTGTACACCATCGTGTACTCATCAGCAACAAACACCTTCTCAACTAAAAACTCATCGCGCAGCCCCTGAGTATCCAGTGTTTTAGCGTGCGCGCTGTGGATGCTTTGTCTGACGTCCACATTTACCTCCAGAATTGATCGTGCCCGAGGGCCAGGATATTTAACGAAACAACGTTCCGTTTTCTCGATGGGCACATAGTATCCGCTGCGAAATGGGTTTTCAATTACATTTAAAACGTTGTTTCACTTTTTCTGCATCTTAATGACAGAAGTGTAGTTTGGATCACGATTGTTGAGAGTTGACGCCGCCGCAGAGGGCAAAGAAGAGAAAACAGCGCAGAACATTTATCATAGTAAACAATAAATTATAAAACCTTTAAGTTTTGACAGCAGAGAAAACATTCGCGGTTAAAAATCAAAGATAATCATCACTCTGGACAATTAATCTTACAAAGTGCGCCATCAGTCACACACATTGAAACGATGTTTTGATAATTTATCACTCAGTTTTTAACTTATCTCATCAAGGAGCGCATTATGGCTAAAGGTATGCGGGTCAAGCTGAATTATGACGTCAGCCGCGATCCGGATACAGGCGTGGAAATTACCCGCCTGACCCCACCGGAAGTAACGTGTCACCGTAACTACTTTTATCAGAAGTGCTTCTTTAATGATGGCAGTCACCTGCTGTTTGCTGGGGAGTTCGACGGCAACTGGAACTACTACCTGCTGGATCTGAAAAAAGCCGAAGCGGTGCAGTTGACGGAAGGCGCGGGTGACAACACCTTTGGCGGTTTTCTGTCGCCGGACGATAAGTCCCTCTACTATGTCAAAAACGATCGTACTCTGCTGGAAGTGAATCTCGAGACGCTGGTCGAGCGCGAAGTTTATCGCGTCTCTGACGAATGGGTCGGGTACGGTACATGGGTCGCCAACAGCGATTGCACCAAACTGGTGGGAATTGAGATCGCAAAAAGTGACTGGACGCCGCTGAACGACTGGAAGATTTTCCATGACTTCTTCCATAAAGGACCGCATTGCCGCCTGCTGCGCGTAGATCTAAAAACTGGCGCAAGCGCGACCATTCATGAAGAGAAAAACTGGCTCGGCCACCCGATTTATCGTCCATTCGACGACAATACCGTCGCCTTCTGCCACGAAGGACCGCACGATCTGGTTGATGCGCGAATGTGGATGGTGAACGAAGACGGTAGTCATGTGCGCAAAGTGAAAGAGCACGCCGAGGGCGAAAGCTGCACACACGAGTTCTGGGTGCCAAACGGCTCCGCACTGGTGTATGTCTCTTATCTTAAAGGCCAACAGGGCCGCACCATTTACAGCTTCAACCCGGATACCGGGATCAACGAAGCGGTGATGCAAATGCCAGCGTGTTCGCATTTGATGAGCAACTTCGACGGCACTCTGTTTGTCGGCGACGGTTCGGGTACGCCGGTGGACGTAAAAGACACCAGCGGGTATACGATCGATAACGATCCTTACCTGTACGCCTTTGATGTGGCGAAAAAAGCGCACTTCCGTATCGCCCGCCATGATACTTCCTGGGCTACTGTGGCAAACAGCCGCCAGGTAACCCATCCGCATCCATCCTTTACCCCGGATGATAAAGCGGTTCTGTTCAGTTCGGATAAAGACGGCAAACCGGCTCTCTATATCGCGAAACTCCCCGAGCAACCTGTAATGTTGCAAGCATGATTTAGTTAGTGTTTCTGTAACTGGCCTTGCCCTCCTCCTGGAGGGCTTTTTTTTGGCGAATTTGACTTGTTTTGTAGGCCCGATAAGCGAAGCGCCATCGGGCGCTTTTGCCGGGCGGCGCTGCGCTTGCACCGGCCTACAAAACAGGTTTGATATGAACGAAAAAAACCGGCTCACAATGGAGCCGGTTTTTTCCCGGAGGTACTGCTTATTATTTTTTAGAAGGAATACGCCACACCTAAACGGAAACGGGTCTGACGCTCGTCGGTATCTTTCACGCCCACGTTGCCCACTTCCACATACGGTGCCCAGTTTTTATCCCATTTGTAGGCCAGTTTGGCATTATATTCGTTGGAATAATCTTTATTATTATTACGAATCATCCCTTCTGAACTCTTCGCATAAACATAATTCAGCTCGGTACGGAAATCACCCATCACCCAGCCTACCCACGCATCGCCACGGTTGACTTTATCGTCATCTTTATTTGAGCTTGATGGGTAGCGGGTATATTCATAACGATAACGGGCGGCGACATAGAAGCCACTGTCGAAGCTATATTGCAAATGAAGATTCGGTTTATAAATGGTACGACTGTCATTACTTTCGATGGTAAAGGCTGGTGTTAACGCAATATTGTCTGTGGCTTTCCAGCGCCAGCTAATCTGGTCTTCATGGCCGTTTCCGACGACATCAGCAAACGGCTGATCCTGTTTATCACCGCCTGATTTCCATTTCGCTTCAACGGAGAACCCTAAGCCATTGGCGAAGCGGTGTGACACGGATACACGGTCGGCGTTAGAGCCGCTGTCGATGTATTCATGACGTAAGTCAACGGTAACAGCCTGAGCTGCAAAAGACGCACCAACGAGAGAAGCAAGGACCAGAGATTTCTTAAACATGCAAAAACCCTCAAGTAAATAAAATGATGTTTCGTTTTTATGAAATTGCATTTTATTTTTTAACTAACGATATTTTAGTGATCGAGATCGTAATTATTTGTTTCACTTTTTTTGGCAAAGATCGACGTGACACCCATCAACAAACGCAGGGCATTAAAAGGGAATTTCAGGTTTAAGATCACATAAAGAGGGTATTTGATCAGAACACGAAGTTTTTGGATTTAACTGGAACTTTTAGAATCATCTGATAAGCGTAAAAATAGATTTCAGACAGATACAAAAAAGCCTCCAATAAGGAGGCTTTGTAAAAATGTTATTTTTTGCGGACTATCTTTCGATGGCTAACGCCACGCCTTGCCCACCGCCAATGCATAGCGTCGCTAATCCTCTGCGCGCGTTACGTTTGGTCATTTCATGCACCAAAGAGACCAAAATACGGCAACCGGATGCACCAATCGGGTGGCCGAGCGCAATCGCGCCGCCGTTGACGTTCACCCGGCTCGGGTCCCATTCCAGCATTTTCCCGACCGAAATCGCCTGCGCAGCAAAGGCTTCATTCACTTCGATCAGATCCACTTCGCTAAGCTGCCAGCCCGCGCGTTCCAGGCAGCGACGCGTAGCATAGACAGGTGCGATCCCCATCAGGGCAGGATCGACTCCGACGCTGGCAAAAGCTTTAATCCGCGCCAGCACCGGAAGATTGAGTTCTTCGGCTTTGCTTTCGCTCATCATCATTACCGCCGCCGCGCCGTCGTTGATCGAGGAAGCGTTACCGGCGGTCACCGATCCCAGCATTTCAAAAGCGGGATTGAGCTTCGCCAGCCCTTCTGCACTTGCGTCGGTGCGCGGCTGTTCATCGGTATCGACAATCAACAGCTCGCCGTTGTTGCGCAGCGTATTTACCGGGACAATTTCATCGCGAAAACGCCCGGAATCGATCGCGGCGCGTGCTTTTTGCTGAGAGCTGAGCGCGTAGGCGTCCTGCAATTCGCGGCTGATGCCATATTCACGCGCCAGATTTTCCGCCGTCACGCCCATATGGTAATCGTTGAACGCATCCCACAGGCCGTCGTGTACCAGACTGTCGAGCAGTTGGCTGTTACCGAGCTGTGCGCCAGTTCGGCTGTCGGTGAGAACGTGCGGCGCGCGGCTCATGTTCTCCTGGCCGCCGGCGATGATCACGTCGGCCTCTCCGCACTGAATCGCCTGCGTCGCCAGATGCAGCGCTTTCAGTCCCGAACCGCAGACGTCGTTGATGGTGATCGCCGAGACCGTATTCGGCAGCCCGCCTTTCAGCGCCGCCTGACGCGCAGGGTTTTGCCCGGCGCCCGCCGTCAGCACCTGGCCGAGGATCACTTCATCTATTTCATGGGCGGCAATTCCACTGCGTTCGACCAGGGCTTTTACGACCACGCTCCCCAGTTCCACCGCCGAGTGGCGTGCCAAAGCCCCCTGAAAACAGCCGATAGCCGTACGCAACGCACCCACTATCACGACATCTTTCATCTCTACCTCTGCGCAAAATGACACCGCTGATAGTAGATGCATTGTTATCAACAATTAACGTAATTGTTTAAAAAAAGTGAGTTTTGTCACAGGATTAACGCGCGTCCTGCAGATACTGTCGCAGCCAGCTTCCGGCGACGCCTGGCGGGCTGCGTTTGTTCCACAGAAGATCGATAGCAACCGAGCGCGGCCAGCCGGGAACGTTGATTTGCACCAGACTTTTGGCGGCGGCGAACTCCTCCACCAGCGCACAGGGCAGTGCACACCAGCCGAAG
This sequence comes from Lelliottia sp. 7254-16, assembly GCF_002922995.1. NCBI lineage: Bacteria > Pseudomonadati > Pseudomonadota > Gammaproteobacteria > Enterobacterales > Enterobacteriaceae > Lelliottia > Lelliottia sp. 7254-16. The sequence continues at coordinate 53,763 of NZ_PQVS01000006.1, read as the reverse complement.
CCCTGCACCGCCATGCTCAGAAGTAACAGATAGTTGGGCGCGGACCAGATCGGGCCGCGCACGTGGGTGGTTTCGCGTTCCAGATAGGTACTCAGCTGCAGCTCGCGCCAGCCGTGCAGCTCATCGACTTCCACCCTTCCCTGAGCCGCTAACGGATGGTTCGTCGCCACGTAGATTGCCATCTGGGTTTGCATCGGCAGGCGAATCACGCCGATGCCGGTGGGATAAACGTCGCGCGCCTCTGTAAGGCCAATCTGCGCACGCTCTTTTTGCAGCAGATCGATAACGTCCTCTTCCTCCCCAATCAAACATTCAAACTCAGTGTGTGGAAAGCGCTTGTCGAACTGGATCATTAAATCCTCCAGCACGTCAGGGTTGAGCGTGTCAGAAAGGACAAAGGTCAGCCGGGCTTCGGTCTGCGCCGTCAGCGAAACTGCCAGCTCATCCAGACGCGCACTGGCGGCCAGAATCGACTGCACATAACCCAGCACCTGTTCGCCCTGCTCGGTCAAAACCGGCTGCCGCGCGGAGCGGTCAAACAGTGCAAAACCGAGATCGGCTTCCAGATTGGCAATCGCGGTGCTGACGGTGGACTGGCTTTTGCGCAGGCGTCGCGCGGCGGCCGAGAATGAACCGGTCGCGACGGTTTCAACAAATGCAGACAAAGCTTCAGGAGAGTAGCGCATGAAGTATCTATTTTATCGATGGATAGTATCTTTTATATATCACAAATAACGATAAAAATAGGCGCCATCAACGCCCATTCCGGCGAATTCATGAGGTCAGGTTATGCAACACGATGTACACAAACGAAAACTGCCGGAGCGCATCTTCCACGCGGTGTGCTTCGAGGGGATTGCGACGGCGATCCTGGCCCCGACAGCCGCCTGGTTAATGCAGCGTTCGGTGATGGAAATGGGCGGTTTAACCATCATTCTGGCGACGACGGCGATGGTCTGGAACATTATTTATAACTTTGGTTTTGACCGTTTCTGGCCGGTTCACCGCGTCACCCGTACCGCGAAAGTGCGTGCCTTCCATGCTCTGGGCTTTGAATGCGGCTTTATTGTGATCGGGGTGTCGATCGTCTCGGCGGTGCTCGGCGTGACGCTGCTACAGGCATTCACCCTGGAAATAGGTTTCTTCCTGTTCTTCCTGCCGTACACCATGTTCTATAACTGGGCGTACGACACCCTGCGCGAGAAATTTATCAAGCGACGCCAGCAACGACGTGCCCTGGCGAACTGATCCCCCTCTGGCCGGAAGCTTCTTCCGGCCCCTTCCCGCGACGTCAACTGCGCCTTCCATGCATAATTATGGTAAATTACGCTTCTTTTTGTTCGTTTTATAGTTGATACGTTGCTCTAATGTCGAAAATTTGGTCAAAAGAAGAGACTCTCTGGAGTTTCGCCCTCTATGGCACTGCCGTGGGCGCAGGAACGCTGTTCTTGCCCATTCAGCTCGGCTCCGCAGGCGCGATTGTCCTGCTGATTACGGCCCTCGTGGCTTATCCATTAACCTACTGGCCGCACAAAGCGCTGGCCCAGTTTATCCTGTCGTCGAACGCCAAAGGCAGTGAAGGGATCACCAGCGCGGTGACGCACTACTACGGCAAAAAGATCGGCAATCTGATCACCACGCTCTACTTTGTCGCCTTCTTTGTGGTGGTGCTGATTTACGCCGTGGCGATCACCAACTCGATCACTGAACAGCTGGCGAAGCATCTGACTGTCGACACTACCGTGCGCGTGCTGGTGAGTCTCGGCGTGGTGATGGTGCTGAATCTGATCTTCCTGACTGGCCGCCACGTCACTATCAAGGTAATGGGGTTCCTGGTCTTCCCGCTGATCGCCTACTTCCTGTTTGTGTCGCTGTACCTCACCACCAGCTGGCAGCCGTCGCTATTGACCAGCCAGATGGCGTTTGACCAGCACACGCTGCACCAGGTATGGATTTCTATTCCAGTGATGGTTTTCGCTTTTAGCCATACGCCGATCATCTCTACGTTTGCCGTCGACAGACGCGAAAAGTACGGCGATGCGGCAATGGGTAAATGCAAAAAAATCATGAAGGTCGCGTACCTGATCATTTGCCTGAGCGTGCTGTTCTTTGTCTTCAGCTGCCTGCTGTCGATTCCGCCGTCGTACATCGTGGCGGCCAAAGAGGAAGGCGTAACGATTCTCTCTGCGCTCTCGATGATGCCGTCCTCCCCCGCCTGGCTGGGTATTTCCGGGATTGCGGTGGCGATTGTGGCAATGTCGAAATCGTTCCTCGGCACCTATTTTGGGGTGATTGAAGGGGCGACGGAGATCGTCAAATCGTCGCTGAATCAGGTGGGCATCAAGAAGAGCCGCGCCTTTAACCGCGCCCTGTCGATCATGGCGGTGTCGTTCATTACGTTTGTGGTGTGCTTTATCAACCCGAACGCAATTTCGATGATTTACGCCATCAGCGGGCCGCTGATCGCCATGATTTTGTTCATCATGCCAACGCTCTCGACCTACCTCATTCCGGCGCTCAAACCGTACCGCTCTTTCGGCAATCTGCTGACGCTGATTGTCGGCGTGCTGTGCGTGTCGGTAATGTTTGTCGGCTAAAAAAACGGTGTTCAGCTCCCTGCTGAACACCGTCCTTCATCAGAAACGAATCTCCCCGCCAAAGACCCAGGTACGACCGCGCGCCGTGGTGGTAACCGAGGACGATCCTTCATTTTCCATGCCGTTCTGGTTCATGCGGTTCAGCGCATCAGCGTAGTTTTTGTCGGTGACGTTTTGCACGCTCAAGCGCAGCTTCACATCATCCGTCAGCTGATATGAACTGTAGAGATCGATGACCGTCGGGATATTCGGCATCTCGTCTTTATTCATGGTGTTGGTGTTTTCATCCGGCCAGGTGCTTAAACGCTTGGTTTTGCCGGTGAATTTAAACAGGCTGCCGACCACCAGCTTTTGATCGAACATGCGCCCGCCAACGTCCAGCGTTGCGTAGCTGTCCGGTAAATCACTCAGGTCGTCATACGAAAAACTGGTGCTGCTGCTGGCAATCGACGTCGGTTGATTGGTGTGCTGCTTGCTCCATGTCAGGTTAACGTAGGCATATCCGATGTCATACCCCGCCTCGATTTCGTAACCCCGGGACGTGACCGGTGACGTAGTGTTGACGTAAATATTGGCGTTAAAGCCGCCGGAAGAGTTATCGATATCCTTGCAGCGCGACCCGTCGTAGCAAAGGAAGAAAGACTCGCTGTTAATGTAATCCTTAATCCGCGACTCGTACGCCAGCGCTTTCAGGTGGAACGAATCCTGTTCGCTCAGCAGCCCCTCTTTGTTGAGGTTGAAACCTGCCTGCCAGGTATCGGCCTTTTCCGGTTTCAGGAACGGGTTCATGGATGCGCCACCCTCGTTGGCGAAGAACACCTCCTGCACGTTAGGCGCACGAGAAGAACGGCTCCAGCTGACAAATGGCTGCAGCCACGGCGTAACCTGCGCGGAAAGTGTCACTGACGGGTTCAGCGCTTTGTCGTCCAAATCGAGATTCGCTTCGCCCTGCGGGAAACATTTCTCGTTATCCGCGCAGGCCGGTTTGAAACCCTGCACCTGGCTGCGGGTGTAGTTCAAATTCAAATCGAGCTGGTAGATGCTCTTATTTAAGGTTAAACCGGTGTAGAGCGATGCAATCTTTTGCTTACCGGACGGCGAGAACGCGTTGCGGTCAGTTTCGTTATCCTGTTCAAAGCCACGCGTATAGCGGGTGTCCATCAGCTTGCCGCCCAAAAGATACTCAACATCAACGCTCGCCCAGGTAAAGCGGCTGGTGTTGCTCACATCTACGGCGTTTGATTTGTTGGTGGTGGAAGCGTTGCTGAAGTTATACAACGACTCAATCTGATAGTTTTGATTGCCACGACTGGTACTCGCCAGCACGTTGAAATCAATCAGTTCGGACAGCGGCGAATAGTTGTAGCGCAGGTAGTAATCATCGCTGGTGATATCGCGGCGGGTGAAGGTGTTCTGGTAATTACGTCCGGCGAACTCGATATGGTTATACTGGTCGGGATTAAAATCCACTTTATACAGCTGGGAGCGCGGTTCCTGGCGCATGTAGTTTGTATCTTCCCCCATGAACTCCTTGCTGCTCTGACCACCGCCGTTTTCATAGGTGGCGTAGGTCCGAGTGCCGCTGATCCCCACCAGCGCTCCAAGCATTCCGCCGTTATCAAAGGGATCGGTTTTGCCCGCCACCGCCACCATTCCGGTGCGTCCCAGCCCGTTATCGCCGACGGAGAAACGGGATAACACGCCGGTCTGGCGTCCTTCTTTAACCAGATCGTCAATACCAATGGTGCGCATATTGGCGCTACCGGCCAGGGCATTGACTCCTTGCGAACCCGCACTGCTGCCGCGCGACACATCCACTTCTGCGAGGAAGTTAGGATCAATCAACACGCCCGCGCTGTTGCTCGGCCCAAAGTGATAGCTGCTGGGCGCCATGCCGTAAAAGGTCTGCGTCACGCCATCGACCATAGTATTGACGCGCCCCAGCCCGCTCATCCCACGGATGTTGACGTTAACCGTACCCTGCAGCGGATCGATCTGCGTATAGGTTCCGGCCATGCTGCGAAGCGACGCGTCGAGACTTTGCAGATTCTCATTCAGCGTGCGCGAACTGTACGCGCCTGGGCGCGTGTAAGTATCCGCCGACGAGCCCGGATGATTGGTTTCGGCCTGGGCGTTATCCGTAATGGTCAATGTCGAAAAAACCGATTCCCCTTCATTCTCAGCGGAGAAGGTAGTACCGGGAACAATAAGACACCCTGTCAGCAAATAGCCAACCTTGTGTGAACTTCTCAAAATAAACCCCTTATTTATTTTTCTGGCTATCAACAAAAATGAGGAAACTAAATGCCTGAGCAGAATCCTCAAGACGGGAATAACGACCGCTGCGACCGCTATGCCCGGAATTCATATTGACGCTGAGCAGCTGAAGAGTATTTTTATCCGTATTAGCCGCACGCAAACGCGCGACATATTTCGCTGCTTCCCAGTAAGGAACGCGGGAGTCATATAGCCCGGTGGTCACCAGCATGGTGGGATAAGCTTGCGAATGAATATTGTCGTACGGGCTCCATGCTTTTATGGCAGCATATTCCACCGGAACGTTGGGATTGCCCCACTCGCTATATTCCTGCTGCGTTAATGGCAGAGATTTATCCAGCATGGTGTTGAGCACATCGACAAACGGCACCTGCAACACTACCGCGCGGAATAACTCAGGCGCATGATTGACCGCTCCCGCCAGCAGTAAACCGCCCGCGCTGCCGCCCATTCCATAAACCCTATCCGCAGCGCCATAGCCTTGTTTCACCAGACCGCGCGTGGCGTCGATCAGATCGTTAAAGCTATTCTGCTTATGCTCTTTTTTGCCCGCCAGATACCAGGCAACTCCTTTCTCTCCGCCACCGCGCACGTGGGCCAGAGCAAAGACAAAACCGCGATCCAGCAGGCTCATGCGCGGTGTGCTGAACGCTGCGTCGAGGCTCATCCCGTACGCGCCGTAGCCATACACCAGCAGTGGATTATGGCCCTGATTAAAGCGGTCTTTGCGCCAGATAAGGGACACCGGAACCCTCTCGCCATCCCGCGCTTTAACATAAATCAGCCTGCTGGTGTAAGTGCCCGCTACCAGCCCCGGCACAGCTTTCTGGTGAATCAACGTGCTTTTCCCGCTCTCGAGATCCCACTGGTAATAGCCGAGCGGAGTGTCGAGAGACGAGTAGATATAGTTAAATACTGTGGCGTTTCCGTCGCCGTTGCTGCCGGTGCGGGCCATATAGGTTGGGTCAGGGAAGCTCAGTTCCTGCCACTGCTGGCTGGCAAAACCGAGTTTTCGATAGTGTGTTTTACCGTCATAACGTTGGGAAACCACCACCGCCCGGGCAAACAGGGTAAAACCCTCCAGCTCTTTTTCGCTGTCGGGAGCCAGCACGCTTTGCCAGTTTTCATTAACCTTCGCGCGATAAAGGGCAAAGTTTTTGCTCTCATGATTGCTGCGGATATAAAAATAGCCGTTTGCGTGATCGGCATAATATTCCGTGCCTGTCGCGCGTGGGCGTAATAACTTCACAGGCGCTTGCGAATCCTCTAATGAGAGATAACGCACCTCGGAAGTGTCATTGGCGCTTGCGGTAATAAGCAGGAACTGCTCGGACGCCGAGCGGGCGATTCCGGTATAAAAGCGCCCGTCATTTTCCTGCCAGACTGTCTGGGCTTTGGCAGTGTTCAGATCGTAACGCATAACCTTATAAGGCGTCTGCGTTTGCGGATGCAATTGAACGTAATAGAGCTGCTTACCGTTATTGCTGAAAACGATATCGTCCGACGCCTGATGAATAGTCGCCTTCAGCCATTGCTTATGTTCAATATCAAACACCGCAATCTGATACTGTCCATCGCCGGTATAATCTTCCGCCACAGCGATAAATCGATTGTCTTCACTGAGGGCATAACGCCCAAGAGAATAATAGGCTTTCCCCTCGCTGCGGGTGACCGTATCAATCACGGTTTCCCAGACGGTTTCGCCATCCTTTTTACGCATAATTTGTGGAAAATTAGCCTGAGTCGAATACTCAGATTTATACAGATAATTATGCTGACGCACCGGCTGAGCATAATTGTCCTGTACCTGACGAGACTGCATCTCCTGATAAACCTGGGTTTTCAACTCTTTCCATTGCGCGGAGACCTGTTCCGTATAGGTATTTTCCTGGCGCAGATAATTGAGCACACTTTCATTCTGACGGGAATCATCACGCAGCCAGGCGTAATTATCCTGACGTGTATCGCCGTGGTTTTCCGAGACCTGAGAAACCTTATTCGCAACCGGTGCTTGTGGCAGATTTTGGGCAATAGCGCCCTGTGCCGTTAGCAGAACGCTAAAGGCCATAAACCCAAGGTATTTCATTTTTCGTCCTTTAAATTCTAAATCCTGAGCAAATTAAACTCGACGGGCAAAGTGACTTTATGGATGCCGTTACGCAATAATTCCGCTGGTGGTTGCGGAAGCGGCTGCGCTTTTCGCAGCGCGGCAAGCGCCGCCCTGTCGAGCGACAGCGTGCCGGAGGAGTCCACCAACTGACTGGCGACGATTTCACCCCGGTTATTCACGCTAAAAGCGATGGTTGCCGTGCCCGTACGTTTGCGCTTGCGAGCATCTTCCGGATAGTTGCGCATCCGGTTAATTTTGCCTTTCACCAGCGATTCCCAGTTGATCTTACTGCTGCTGATTCGGGTGGAATCCGTGTCCAGCGGCGCGGCGTTTCGCTGGCTGACAATCGCCTGAACTGGCGGGGCCGCACGGCTGGTCACCGTCGCATTCCCTTTCTCGGCACGCTGCTGTTGCGGTGCCTTTTTCTTCTCCGGTTTTTTGACACTCTTTTGCACCGGCTTGTGAGCGGCCATGTGCAGCTCAGCTTCTTCCACCGTCGGCAGCTTTGGCATTTCTTTAAGCTGCGGCGTCTCTTCGGTACTCATCTCTTCCACCTTACGCTGCTGGCTGATCCCCGGCGGCAGCGTCGGCAGAATGAGGGAAACCTCCAGCTCGGGCGAGTAGTCCACCATCACCGCCGCCGGGGAGGCGATCGGTGGCGGCGAGGTGAAATGCAGCATAAACGCCAGTGCCACAGTCAGATGTGCCAGGACGCTGACAGCAACACCTTTGCCCCAGGAAGGGTGAATATCTACGGCTGTCATTTTTTAATGGCCGGAACTGACCAAATGTAATCGGCCTGTTTCGCGCTGAGGGCCGCCCCTTCGGTCGTCAGCATCACCACAATCGGGGCCTGACCGTTGAGATCCTGCAGATGCAGCGGGACGCCAACATCCTTAGCCGCGTGATATCCCCCGACAAACATCAGCGCGGGTTTTGGCGCATTAAGCAGCTGCTGCGCCATAAAGCGATCGCGGTTTTGCTGAATCGCCACCATTGCTGTTAACTGTTCGGGCGCAATTTCGCCCCCGTGCATCAGATAAATAATGGCGGACAGCGCATTGCGAACTGTTTTTTGCGAACTGTGCTCACCCGCCGGGAAAACGGGTTGTTTATAGATAGCGTTCACCTGAGCACGGGGAATATTGGCGGCCAGCAGCGGATAATCGCCCATCAACGCCGTCTTCGTCAGTTCGCCATACAGCGGCCACGGCCAGCCAGGGTTCCAGCGCAGGGATTCCTGAATGCGTTGATCGCGCATCGAGGCTCCACTCTTCAGCGCCTTTTTGACATCATCGACCGCAGGCTGTTGATCGGCGGTGATCATCTCCATCAGCACGCTGCCCTGCGGGCGTTTGCGCTGGAGATTTTGCAGCAGCCACAGCTCAATAGTGTGATGCGCAACGTTGGTGTGCTCTTCGCCCACAATGACCTGCGGAGCCTGACTCAGAACCGCGAGTAATTCTTCTGGCGTGAGCGTTGCCCCTGTTTGCGCATTTTTAATCTGCGTAGCCAGGGGCAGTTGCGCTGTTGTCGGCTTAGTGCTTTGACAGGCAGTTAAGACCAGAGAGCTGATTAACAGCAGAGATACCGTAATAACCTTTAAATTTTTCATAATAATTAATTAGTTACCTTCTATTATGAAGGTTTCACCCGTTTTATCGTGTAAACAACGAGCAAACATTAATGCTAATGATAATTAATATCAAGATCATTAGCATTAACAATTAATTATCGTACTAACTAACAGGTCTTTTACATACAATGACTTATGTCAAACTGGTGGAATAGAGGACATGGCGCGCCAGCGGATGTTCGGCAGGTAAAGCAGGATGTAAAAACTCACCGCGCTTTTCCATGCCCAGACGCTGCATCAGTTGTTCAGAAGGGAGATTGTGAATTGAGGTAAATGAAACCACTTCGTCGAGGTGTAATTCATTCGCTGCATATGTGAGGCAGGCCGTTGCTGCTTCTTGCGCAAGGCCCTGATGCCAGAATGATTTCGCCAGACGCCAGCCGATTTCAATACAGGGAGAAAAGGGAAATTTATCCGGCTGCGGATGCAAACCGACGCACCCAACAAATTCGCCGGTTTCTGTTAATTCAACGGCCCAAAATCCCCAGCCGCGTTCGGTAATACCCTCGCGGAATCGCGCGACAAGCGTGTCACTTTCTTCGCGCGTTAAGGTTGCGGGGAAAAATCGCATCGTCTCGGGATCGCCGTTAAGATCCGCGAAAGGGGCAAGATCGTCTGATGACCACTGTCGGAGAGTCAGTCGTGGCGTCTTAATCATCGTATTATCCTTGTTTTAGGGTTTCCAGCGGGAACGGTCTGTCCTGCACCACCGTTTTCATCACCAGCGTCGATCGCAGATGCTGCACCCCCGGCATCGCCGATAATTTGTCATCGTAGAGTTTCTGGAACGCCGAAAGATCGCGAGTGACCACATGCATCAAATAATCAGGATCGCCGAACAAGCGCTGCGCGAGCACGATCTGTGGAATCTCTTCCACGGCGGCTTCAAAGGCGCTAACGGCTTTCTTGTCGCCCTCTTTTAACGTCGCAAAGACGATGGCCACAAAATTGAAACCCATTTTAGTCGGGTCCAGATTCGCGCGATATCCGGTAATCGCGCCGCTTTGTTCCAGCGCCCGAACACGCCGGTGACACGGTGAAAGGCTTAAATTGACACGCTCTGCCAGTTCGGTCAGCGACAAACGCCCATCCCGCTGCAGCTCAGCAAGAATTTTTCTATCAATGCTATCCATTTGGAAGATTTTCTCATTATTACCCTTCTTTCAGCATAACATTGGAAGCTCATTTCGCCCTGATGTCGATATTCTTTCTTTCCATTAAATACATTTGTGAAGGGTGCTGCGGGAATGGAAATGAGTATTGTCGTCGGGTTCTGGGTAGTCTCTTTTCTGTTAATCATCACCCCAGGTGCCGACTGGGCTTATGCCATTAGCGCGGGAATCAACGGACGGCGGGTGATCCCGGCGGTGATGGGATTGATGTCTGGCCATCTGTTGGCGACGGTGATTGTGGTCGCAGGGGTTGGGGTGTTAATCGCCGGACATCCGCTGGCGCTTTCACTGCTGACCGTTTCAGGTGCGCTTTATTTACTGTGGCTGGGTGTCACGATTTTACGCCATCCGGCGACGGTCAATGCAGGCGATCAGCAGACGGGAAGCTGGAACACATGGGCGATTAAAGGGTTGTGTATTAGCGGGCTTAATCCAAAAGTATTTCTGCTGTTTTTGGCTCTACTCCCGCAATTCACCGATCCTAAAGGCAGCTGGTCGGTGCCTCTGCAAATGTCGGCGCTGGCTGTGATGCACTTGTTCACCTGCACGCTAATCTATTTGCTGGTCGGCTACGGCTCGCGGGCAATCTTAGCCGCCCGCCCGCAGGCCGCGCGCAGAGTCAGCATCGCCTCCGGAGGAATAATGGTGGTGATATCACTGCTCCTGATTTACGGGCAGTTCAGATAACAAAACACCGGCAGAAGCCGGTGTTTTGTTTTCAGGCGCGGATATCGTCATATTCGCGCGTCTTATCAAACTCGTGTTTAGCGAACGGACACAGCGGGATAACCTTGCGGTTTTCAGCGCGCATTTTTTCGACGACTTTCGCCACCAGCTGTTTGCCCACGCCCTGCCCTTTCAGGCTCTCGTCCACATCGGTATGTTCGATAATACTCAGGTGCTCCCCGGTCGGAACAAACACAATTTCGGCAACCTGATTCCCCTGTGCATCATTGACGTAGAACTTATTGTGGCCTTCCAGAATATTCATGGGTCCTCGCTTATTTTTGGCGATACTTCAGCGCACCGCTCGGGCAGGTATCAATCACTCTCTTGACCGTATCGACATCCACTTCATCCGGGATGATCCACGGCTTACGTTTCAGATTAAACAGCTTGCTGCTGCCGCGCACGCAGTTTCCTGAGTGCTGGCACAGGCCCGTGTTGAAGTAGACATCAATCTTTTCCCCGGTATACGCCCGGTATCCCGCTTCCAGTAATTCCTTATCCATGACATTGCCTCTGTTATTTTTATACGTTCGGAATAAGCATAGCGCTGATAGAAACAAGGAGCTATCTCTCTACCGTTTCGCAGAACTCTACGGGGTTGTGGATGTTGTCACTGGGCCAAACTGCGCGGTGAAAAGGAAACACATGGACGCACATCTCAGGGATAATCCCCCCTTAATTTACGTAGGTATCCATTAAAACTCACGCTCTGTTCGTGATATTTAAAACCAAGTGATTATCATGCAGTGAGAAACACCGCAGAGGTGAAATTTAGGAAATTTTGACATGTTAAAAACACAGCTTAAGCAAACAGAACTCATTTGCAAGATGATGTTAGGTGCTACGATCCTTGCAACCTCAACCGCCTCCTATGCTCTTGAAAATATCGATCAACTAGCAACAAGAATCGGCATGGATAATTTTCGGGAAGCGATTAAAAAAGGGGATCGTAACGCCTATAAAAGTCTCCCAGCAAAAGGTTACAAAAACGGTTTAACCGGCTTGCTGATTAAAACAGGGACTTATGTTAATCCTGAATATAGCTTTGCCGATTGCGACACCGATACCGTTATCGTTTCAGTACAGGAAAGAAAAACGCTTCCCGGTTGTCGGATTTCATTAAAGCTGGCGACTAAAGATGCTGACGGCAGTTATCACGATAATGGCATCCGCATTGAATATGGGATTACCACCGGTTCTAAAAAGTTTGTCGCCAATAATTCCGCATGGGCGCAACACGCCATTGCAGGTGACAAGGTTCTGGAAACCTCACTGAAGCGAGACGCCAACGACTCCGTTTGCACCATGTGGTCAACGCTGGCGAAGAATATGGCGACCGGGCGCGATGAACATACCCCAATGTCCGTGTACGACCAGCGATTTGAATCACTTAGAGGCAAACCAGGCATCTCGGAAGAGAACATTACATTCTCGCACCACTTAACCCACTATGTTTATCAGGATATGGCTGATAAATCCCCTCAGGAAGTTGAAGCCCTGGTTTATCAGACCTGTCAGGCAGGTATGTAATAGTTCATTTGCGATTCTGGCGACGAATGTCATGAATATTAAATCATTATTCAGTTTGTTTATTTTACTTAGTTCTCCCCTTGCTACTTTCGCAGCTAATACGGAAGAACTCAGTCAAAAGTTAGATGAAGGTTATCGTTACGCGTGTAACGCCACCCAAACAGGTGAAGCGGCTAGCGCATCCTATCAACTTGAAAACTATAGAATGCTATTCACGGGTACCCAGGCTGTGGTTGGTTTTAGCCAAATTATGCACGATGAGATAGACAATATTGTGGCTGGTTTCTTTAAAAAGGGAATGATTCAAGGGAACACCAGCACTGCGGCATGCGAAACCCCGCAAGACCTGCTGGCAACAGCGACACGAGCGGTTTATACCCGGCAAGTTAAATTAACGCTGGCGTCTAATTTTGATGATGTTCGCTTTAGCCAATATGCCACTGAGGCTTACCCAATATTTGATTCGATAATTGCGGCTAAAATTAGCGAAGAAGAAGCCAATAGCTCGATAAATAAGATTGCTAATAATGCAATCATTAACAATGAAGATGCTGTTGCCGTCAGTAATGCAACTAATGCCATGAAAGCCGTCGCTGAAGTTCTCGTATCCGTCAGAAACGATAAGGAGCTTGAGCAGTTCTTATCGGACTATATCAGGAAACACAAGTAACCAGGCCGAAGGATGCTGCAATTTTCGAATAATGAATGACCACTTTGCAAGAGCATTGTGAGAGCCGTCGCGGGTATTGCGTGAAGATTAGATGAGAAATGAATAGTTGAGGGAAGATCTGGAGCGGGCGAAGGGAATCGAACCCTCGTATAGAGCTTGGGAAGCTCTCGTTCTACCATTGAACTACGCCCGCTTTGAGGTGCGTAAGGCATTATAGACCTTACGCTTGTTCGCACAAGCCTCAAGACAGCTAACCGGTGATTTATTAACCGCTTAGCATTTCGGTTTACTGCCCTGTGCCGGAAGGTAGCGCTGAGGATCGATAGCGGTAGCGCGGTAGCGAATCTGGAAATGCAGCGCGACCGCATTGGCTCCGGTGCTACCCATCGTCGCGATCTTCTGTCCGGCCTTCACGTTTTGTCCGTTGTTCACCAGCAGCGTATCGTTATGCGCATACGCGGTGATGTAGTCTTCGCCGTGTTTAATCATGATCAGATTGCCGTAACCGCGCAATTGATCTCCCACGTAAACCACCTTGCCTGCACCCGATGCGTAAACGGGTGTGCCGCGTGCTGCTGCGATATCAATGCCTTTGTTACCCCCTTCTGAGGTGGAGTACGGTGCAATCACTTTACCGCTGGCAGGCCATACCCAGCAGCGTTGTCCGACCGGTGGCCATGACGATTGCGGCACCGCGTAAGACGGCGTCACTTTGGCCGTTTTGCCTTTGGATGAGGATTTTTTGCCTGACGAGCTGCTGCCATTGACCTTGAGCTTTTGCCCGATTTCAATGGTGTACGGCGGCGATATGCCGTTCATACGTGCCAGATCGCGCACGCTGGTGCCAGTCATGCGGGAAATTTTGGAGAGAGTATCCCCGCGCTGGACGGTATATACCGAGCCGCTGTAGCTTCCATCAGAGCCTGATTTACTGCCCGAGCACCCTGCCAACATTAACGTTAGCATCAGGCAAAACAGGGCAATCAGGGGATTTCTTGTCAGGCTTCCTGCAAACAAAGCGGCTCCTCGGTCAGCGTAAATGGCGTCCTATGATAGCAGCCTGAAATCTGTTGCCAATCTTTGCTGTAAAGTCTCTTTGCGGCGCAGGGAGCCACCCCACCAGTCAAAGAGTGCGATATAATGTCACCATCCCGTCGTTCGGGTACTGGAGTCGGAATGAGCACACAAGAACACGTCATTTTGGTTAACGACCAGGGAGAGGTCATCGGCACTCAGGAAAAGTACGCCGCCCACACAACGCATACCCCGCTGCATCTGGCTTTCTCATCGTGGTTGTTTAACGCCCAGGGTGAATGCCTCGTCACCCGCCGCGCATTGAGTAAAAAAGCCTGGCCCGGCGTCTGGACCAACTCCGTCTGTGGTCACCCACAAACCGGCGAAAGTACCGAGCACGCGCTTGTTCGCCGCTGCAGGTATGAAATCGGTGCTGAAATTGCCCATCTGACACCTGTTGCTATGGATTTTCGTTACTGCGAAACCGACCCTTCTGGGATCGTCGAAAACGAAATTTGCCCTGTGTATGCGGCAAAGCTCGTCGGCACGCTGACCCTCAATCCTGATGAAGTGATGGCAGTGCAGTGGGTTGAGCTGGAATCGTTAATCGGTGCAGTCGAGGCTACGCCGTGGGCATTTAGCCCGTGGATGGTTTCGCAGGTTGCCCTCGCGCAGGAAAAGCTCAGGCAATTTGCCCTCGAATCCAAGCCATAAAAAAAGCCCCGACGCGATGAACGCCGGGGCTTTTCAGTTAGTAATAGCTTATTTTACCGGACGCATCGCCGGGAACAGGATCACGTCACGGATGGTGTGGCTGTTGGTGAACAGCATCACCATACGGTCGATACCAATACCCAGACCTGCGGTCGGTGGTAAACCGTGCTCCAGCGCGGTGACGTAGTCTTCGTCGAAGAACATCGCTTCGTCGTCGCCCGCTTCTTTCGCGTTAACCTGATCCTGGAAGCGCTGCGCCTGATCCTGCGCATCGTTCAGCTCGCTAAACCCATTACCGATTTCACGGCCACCGATGAAGAACTCAAAGCGGTCGGTGATTTCCGGGTTTTCGTCGTTACGACGTGCCAACGGAGACACTTCAGCCGGGTATTCGGTGATGAAGGTTGGCTGAATCAGGTGCGCTTCGGCCACTTCTTCGAAGATCTCGGTCACGATACGGCCCAGACCCCAGCTCTTCTCAACTTTGATACCGATGCTTGCAGCAATCGCTTTCGCAGAATCGAAGTTATCCAGGTCAGCCATATTGGTCTCTGGACGGTATTTCTTGATAGCCTCGCGCATGGTCAGTTTGACGAACGGCTTACCAAAGTCGAACACCTCTTCGCCGTAAGGCACTTCAGTGGTGCCGAGAATATCGTGTGCCAGGGTACGGAACAGAGACTCGGTCAGTTCGATCAGATCTTTGTAATCCGCATACGCCATATAGAGTTCCATCATCGTGAACTCTGGGTTATGACGTACGGAGATGCCTTCGTTACGGAAGTTACGGTTGATTTCGAACACACGCTCAAAACCGCCAACCACCAGACGCTTCAGGTACAGTTCCGGCGCGATACGCAGGTACATGTCCAGATCCAGCGCGTTGTGATGGGTGATGAACGGACGGGCAGACGCGCCGCCTGGGATCACCTGCATCATTGGCGTTTCGACTTCCATAAAATCACGGCCAACCATGAACTGACGGATGCCCGCCATAATCTGGGAACGGATTTTGAAGGTTTTGCGGGATTCATC
This sequence comes from Lelliottia sp. 7254-16, assembly GCF_002922995.1. NCBI lineage: Bacteria > Pseudomonadati > Pseudomonadota > Gammaproteobacteria > Enterobacterales > Enterobacteriaceae > Lelliottia > Lelliottia sp. 7254-16. The sequence goes on along the minus strand of NZ_PQVS01000006.1, from coordinate 38,279 downwards.
GTTAGAGATGAGATCCAGGTAGCGCTGACGATAACGCGCTTCCTGATCCTGCAGACCGTGGAACTTATCCGGCAGCGGACGCAGTGCTTTAGTCAGCAGACGCAGTTCAGTACAGTGAATGGACAGCTCGCCGGTTTTCGTCTTGAACAGCTTGCCTTTCGCACCCAGGATATCGCCCAGGTCCCACTTCTTGAATTGCTCGTTGTAGATGCCTTCTGGCAGATCGTCACGGGAAACGTACAGCTGAATACGGCCACCGACGTCCTGTAACGTCACGAAAGACGCTTTACCCATCACACGACGGGTCATCATGCGGCCTGCAACGGACACTTCAACGTTCAGCGCTTCCAGCTCTTCGTTTTCTTTCGCGTCAAAGTTAGCGTGCAGCTGATCTGAGGTATGATCGCGACGAAAATCGTTCGGGAATGGGATACCCTGCTCACGCAGCGCAGCCAGCTTCTCGCGGCGGGTTTTCAGTTCGTTATTAAGATCGACTACCGCGTCAGTGCCCTGTGCTTGTTGTTCAGACATGTTGGTTCCTCATAACCCTGCTTTCAAACTTGCTTCGATAAATTGGTCCAGGCTGCCGTCCAGCACCGCCTGCGTGTTACGGGTTTCAACCCCGGTACGCAAGTCTTTGATACGGGAGTCATCAAGGACGTAAGAACGAATCTGGCTGCCCCAGCCGATGTCAGATTTGTTATCTTCCATCACCTGTTTCTCAGCATTCTTCTTCTGCATTTCCAGTTCATAAAGCTTCGCTTTCATCTGCTTCATGGCCTGGTCTTTGTTCTTATGCTGCGAACGGTCGTTCTGGCACTGCGTTACCGTATTGGTCGGGAGGTGGGTAATACGCACCGCCGATTCTGTACGGTTAACGTGCTGACCACCCGCACCGGATGCGCGATAAACGTCGATGCGCAGATCGGCCGGATTGATTTCGATATCAATATCTTCATCCACTTCCGGATAGACAAACGCAGAGCTGAAAGAGGTATGACGACGACCACCGGAATCGAATGGGCTCTTACGTACCAGGCGGTGAACGCCGGTTTCGGTACGCAGCCAGCCGTAAGCGTAATCACCAATAATCTTGATGGTGATGGATTTGAGACCCGCCACTTCACCTTCAGACTCTTCGATGATTTCGGTTTTGAAGCCGCGCGCTTCTGCCCAACGCAGATACATACGCGCCAGCATGCTCGCCCAGTCCTGCGCTTCTGTACCGCCAGAACCGGCCTGGATGTCGAGATAGCAGTCGGCGCTGTCGTACTCGCCAGAGAACATACGGCGGAATTCGAGCTGCGCCAGTTTCTCTTCCAGCACGTTGAGTTCAGCGATGGTTTCGTTAAAGGTTTCTTCGTCGTCGGCTTCGACGGCTAATTCCAGCAGACCGGAAACATCTTCCAGCCCCTGAGTCATTTGATCCAGCGTTTCAACGATGGCTTCGAGGGAGGAGCGCTCTTTACCCAGCGCCTGTGCGCGTTCAGGTTCGTTCCAGACGTCGGGCTGTTCCAGCTCGGCGTTTACTTCTTCAAGACGCTCTTTCTTGGCATCATAGTCAAAGATACCCCCGAAGAACGTTGGAACGTTCGGTGAGGTCTTGAATGCGGTTTTTTACCGGATTAATTTCAAACATGGTCTGTTTTCTTTATTGGACTAGTCAAAATGCGGTGATAAGAGCGGGATTGTACCCAATCCACGCCCTTTTTTATAGAGAATAGTGCCGCTAAATTGGCCAGATATGATCGATGATAATCTGCAAACTGCGATTACCGCGAAACTCGTTAATATCCAGTTTGTAGGCCAGTTCAACTTCACGCACACCGCTATCCGGCCAGATGGCGGTGTCGACGTTAAAGGCGATTCCATCCAGCAGCGGGCCACCGTTCACCGGCTCGACCATCACCTTCAGGTGACGCTCCCCCACCAGACGCTGTTGCAGCAGGCGGAATCGACCGTCGAACAGCGGCTCCGGAAACATCTGCCCCCACGGACCGGCATCGCGCAGCATCTGCGCGACTTCCATCGTCATCTCCGCGCCAGACAGCGCGCCATCAGAGACCACTTCGCCCTGCAGTAACGCCGGGTCCAGCCAGTCGGTAACCAGCTCGCTGAAAAGCCGCTGAAACTCGTCGAATTTCGCCTCTTCTAGCGATAAACCAGCCGCCATCGCGTGGCCGCCGAATTTGATCATCAGCCCAGGATAGAGTGTGTCCAGACGCTCAAGCGCATCGCGCATGTGCAGCCCTTGAATGGAACGACCCGAGCCTTTCAGCGTGCCGTCGCCCGCCGGGGCAAAGGCAATCACCGGACGGTGAAAACGCTCTTTGATGCGCGACGCCAGAATCCCGACCACGCCCTGATGCCACTCCGGGTGGTACATCGCCAAGCCGCCGGGCAGCGTGTCGGTGCTGCGCTCAAGTTTTTCGCACAGAGTCAGGGCTTCTGCCTGCATCCCCTGTTCGATCTCCTTGCGCGTCTGATTCAGCGCGTCGAGTTCATTGGCTAACACGCGGGCTTCGCCGATATTGTCGCAGAGCAGCAGCGCCACCCCGACGGACATATCATCCAGTCGCCCTGCCGCATTGAGACGCGGGCCAAGGGCAAACCCGAGGTCACTTGCCGCGAGTTTAAGCGGGTCACGATTAGAGATTTCGAGCAGCGCTTTAATCCCCGGACGGCATTTCCCCGCACGAATCCTGCCCAGCCCTTGCCAGGTCAGAATGCGGTTATTGGTGTCGAGCGGCACCACGTCTGCCACCGTGCCGAGCGCGACTAAATCGAGATATTCGGCAAGATTAGGAACTGCAATTCCGCGCGCCTCGAACCAGCCTTTATCGCGCAGCAACGCACGCAGGGCCAGCATCAGATAAAACGCTACGCCTACGCCCGCAAGCGATTTCGAGGGGAAATCGCAGTCGCGCAGGTTCGGGTTAATGATGGCTTCAGCCGCTGGCAGCGTGTCGCCGGGCAAATGGTGATCGGTGACCACGACCGGGATCCCAAGCTGATGCGCCCGATCGACGCCAGAATGAGATGAGATCCCGTTATCAACCGTCAGGATCAACTGCGCCCCGCGAGCATGAGCTTGATCGACCACTTCCGGGCTGAGGCCGTAACCGTCTTCAAAACGGTTCGGCACCAAATAGGTGACGTTATCGCAGCCCAGCGCGCGCAGGCTGAGGACGCTTAGAGCGGTGCTGGTCGCGCCATCGGCGTCGAAATCACCGACTACGACAATCCGCGTGCCTTCGCGCAGTGCGTCATAGAGAATTTCCGTCGCTTTTTCGATGCCACTGAGCTGCTGCCAGGGCAGCATCCCTTTGACGCTGCGCTCCAGCTCTGTGGCCGCGCGAACGCCGCGCCCGGCGTATAAACGGCGCAGGAGCGGAGAAAGATCGGCAGGTAAATCAACGCTTTCATCCACCTCGCGGCGGCGTAATGTTGTGTTGGCTTTCACGCGAATTATTTACCGCCAGTCTGTTTCTGGTGCGCGTCGAGGAACTCTTTCATCTCTTTCGGCCCCTGGTAGCCCGGCACGACGTAGCCGTTGCTCAGCACGATGGCCGGGGTTCCGGTCACGCCAAACTGCACGCCCAGCGCGTAGTGGTTGGCGATGTCGATATCACAGGAGGCTGGGGTGACGCCCTTGCCGTTCATCGCGTCATCAAAGGCTTTATTGCGGTCTTTGGCACACCAGATGGCTTTCATGTCCTGCTCTGGCTGGCTCTGCACGCCCGCACGTGGGAACGCCAGATAACGCACGGTGATTCCGAGCGCGTTGTAGTCTTTCATCTCTTCATGCAGCTTGTGGCAGTAGCCGCAGGTGATATCGGTGAACACCGTAATCACGTGTTTTTCCTGCGCTGCTTTGTAGACGATCATCTCTTTTTCCAGCGCGTTCAGGTTTTTCATCAGCAGCTGGTTAGTCACGTTCACCGGTTGCGCGCCGCTGACATCGTACATCGGGCCTTGAATGAAGTGCTTGCCGTCTTCAGTGACATACAACACGCCGCTGTTGGTCAGCACGGTTTTCATTCCGGCAACCGGTGCTGGCTGAATATCCGTACTGGCCACGCCGAGTTTCGCCAGCGATTGTTTGATCGCAGCATCATCTGCATGGGCAAAACCGGTAAAAGAAGCGGCCAGCAGGGAGAACAGCACTAAAGATTTTTTCATTTTCAATCCTATCACTATTTTATCGGCACTCACGCTCGTGGGTGGTGCTGTTGGTGTAGCTGTCGCAAGCGTTCTGTTGCTACATGAGTGTAGATTTGCGTCGTCGAAAGATCGCTGTGCCCAAGTAGCATCTGCACCACGCGCAAATCGGCGCCATGATTCAGAAGATGCGTCGCAAAGGCGTGACGCAGAACGTGCGGCGAAAGTTTTTCACTGTCGATGCCCGCCAGTGTGGCGTAATGTTTAATGCGATGCCAGAAGGTTTGTCGCGTCATCTGCTGCGCGCGCTGGCTTGGGAACAGAACATCAATCGACACGCCGTTCAGCAGCCACGGTCTTCCGTGTTCCAGGTAATTCTCAACCCAGTACACCGCCTCTTCGCCAAGCGGCACCAGCCGTTCCTTATTCCCTTTACCAATCACCCGCACCACGCCCTGACGCAGGCTGATGTCGCTCATCGTCAAACCGACCAGTTCCGACACGCGCAGCCCGGTGGCATACAACACTTCAAGCATGGCTTTATCGCGTAACTCCAGCGGCAGGTCAACCGCCGGGGACTGCAACAGGCGATCGACCTGCGCTTCGCTGAGATCTTTCGGCAAACGCTGCGGCAGCTTAGGCGACGCCAGCAGTGCGCTGGGATCGTCAGCGCGAAGCTTCTCGCGATACATATGCTGGAACAGCCGACGCATTGCACTCAGCAAGCGCGCGGAACTGGTGGCTTTATAGCCGCCGTCCATGCGTTCGGCCAGCAGTGCCTGCAGATCGTCGCTTTGCGCCTGTTCCAGAGACAAGTCTCGATGGGCGAGCCACTCCACCAGCATGGTCAAATCGCGTCGGTAAGCGCTGAGCGTATTCTCCGCCAGATTCTTTTCCAGCCACAGCGCATCGAGAAATTGTTCGATGAGGGCGAGATCCTTTTCCACGTCTGCTCCTGTGATTCTGCCATCGGCCATTATGACGTAATGGTACAGGTTTCTGGTACACTACGCCTAAAGTCAAAGCAAGTATTGAGAAGTTTACGCGATGAATATTGGTCTGTTTTATGGTTCCAGCACCTGCTACACCGAGATGGCCGCGGAGAAAATTCGCGACATTATTGGCCCGGAACTGGTGACTCTGCACAATCTGAAAGACGACGCGCCCACAGAGATGGAGCAGTACGACGTTCTGATTCTTGGCATTCCGACCTGGGATTTTGGTGAATTACAGGAAGACTGGGAAGCTATCTGGGATCAGCTGGACTCGCTTAATCTTGAAGGCAAAATCATTGCGCTGTACGGCATGGGCGACCAGCTGGGTTATGGCGAATGGTTCCTCGACGCGCTCGGTATGCTGCACGATAAACTCGCCCCGAAAGGCGTCACCTTTATCGGCTACTGGCCGACAGAAGGCTACGAATTTACAAGTCAAAAACCGATCATCGCGGATGGCCAGCTGTTTGTCGGACTGGCGCTGGATGAAACCAACCAGTACGACTTAAGCGAAGAGCGCCTACAAAACTGGTGCGAGCAAATTCTGGGCGAAATGGCGGAAAAGTTTAGCTAATTCCCTGGCATCACGGCGTCGGCTGTTGCTGCATCACCATCCGACGCAAATCTCGCCACTCGTTCGCATCCATACTGTCTGCTGACAGCCACAAATGCTGGCAACGTGCCCCTTCCTCTTTGCGCAGACGGAACATCATCCCCGAGTTTAACATCCAGGGCGTGCCGACGATCTCCCACTCTTTGCCCTGCCAGCGCAAGCGCGAATCCATCAGCAGTTTGATTTCACCCTGACGGGAATTGATACGTCGCTGGCTGCGCACGCTGTCGAACACCACTAGCGACAGTAACAGCATCCAGAGCGGCGTATAGCTAAGAGGCCACGGCATCAGCAAAATAAAAGCTGCGACAATGCCGTGGAGCAAAAGAGACATCCACTGTGAGCGCCACGAGACGCGCAGATCAGATTGCCACAGGACCACGTTCCCGATTCCGTGTTTGAATTAATTGCACCATCCGCTGCAACTCGGTGTCGGCGGGTTTGCCGTGATTCATCAGCCAGTTGAATAAATCAGGATCGTCACTCTCCAGCAGGCGGATAAACAGACGCTTATCATCATCGCTTAAGCTGTCGTACTCATACTCGAAGAAGGGCATGACGGAAATATCAAGTTCACGCATGCCGCGACGGCACGCCCAGTGGATACGGGCCTTGTTGTTAATGTCCATGTCGATTTCCTGCTAAACGTTTCTTCTACCTCTAAGAGGGACGATTTCTAGTGTAACGTGTTTTTTGCTGTTTCATTACTGGAATATCAGCAACTGGAAGCACGCTTCCAGAATAATCCCTGCAATCAAAGGGGATTACTCTGTTCTGCGTGGCGCTACGCAGAACGGCGATAAGGCACAATTGGGCTGCTGAAAGCGCTTGCAATGACTACAGTCTCTTTTACCATTAGGCATTACCGAAGCGTTATGCAATTCAGGACATCATTATGGCTTTTAACCCATTTCCTCCTCGCCAGCCCGTCGCCTCCGCGCGTCTGCCGCTGACGCTGATTTCTCTTGATGACTGGGCGCTGGCGACCCTCGTCGGTGCAGATGCCGAAAAATATCTGCAGGGCCAGGTGACCGCAGACGTAAGCCAGATGACTGAGCACCAGCATCTGCTGGCGGCGCATTGCGATCCGAAAGGTAAGATGTGGAGCAATCTACGTCTTTTCCGCCGTCAGGACGGTTTCGCCCTGATTGAACGCCGCAGTCTGCGCGATGCGCAGCTGACTGAACTGAAGAAATACGCGGTGTTTTCCAAAGTCACCATCGCTGCGGATGACGAGCATGTTCTGTTGGGCGTGGCTGGTTTCCAGGCTCGCGCCGCGCTGAAAAACCTGTTCAGCGAACTACCGGATGCCGAGAAACAGCTGGTCAGCGAAGGCGCAACTTCGATTCTGTGGTTTGAGCAACCTGCCGAGCGCTTCCTGCTGGTCACCGACGTGGCTACCGCAGAGCGCGTCACGGAAGCTCTGCGCGGTGAAGCGCAGCTGAACAACAGCCAGCAGTGGTTAGCCCTGAACATTGAAGCCGGATTAGCGGTTATTGATGCAGCTAACAGCGCGCAGTTTATCCCGCAGGCGACAAACCTGCAGGCGCTGGGTGGCATCAGTTTTAAGAAAGGCTGCTACACCGGTCAGGAGATGGTGGCGCGGGCCAAATTCCGTGGGGCTAATAAACGCGCCCTGTGGTATCTGGCAGGCCATGCCAGCCGCGTACCAGAAGCCGGGGAAGATCTCGAACTGAAGATGGGCGACAACTGGCGTCGTACCGGCACCATTTTAGCTGCCGTTCAGCTGGACGATGGTCGTCTGCTGGTGCAGGTAGTAATGAATAACGACATGGAGCCGGACAGCGTATTCCGCGTGCGTGACGATGCCGGCACCTTGAGCATTGAGCCCCTGCCGTATTCGTTAGAAGAGTAGTTTTAGTTGGTGGGAATCGCCGGGTGGCGGAAGGTAAAAGCAAAACGGTAACCCTTGGGTTACCGTTTTTAGTTTTTGCCCCCTCTCCCCGTGGGAGAGGGTTGGGGTGAGGGCATCAGGCCGCACCCGCTATCAAACCTGCCCAACGTACAAATAAATCGCCAGGAAATGACACACGCTGCCGCCTAACACAAAGCCGTGCCAGATGGCATGGTTGTACGGAATGCGTTTACAGACGTAAAAAATCACGCCGAGGGAATAGACAATCCCGCCTACCGCCAGCAGCGTCACGCCGCCCGCCGCCAGTTTCACCGCCAGCTGATAAACCACAATCAGCGACAGCCAGCCCATCGTCAGATAGGTCACTAACGACAGCACTTTAAAGCGATGCGCAATGGTCAGTTTAAATAAGATCCCGAGCAGCGCCAGGCTCCAGATGACAATCATCAGCCCGCGCGACAGCGGAGAGTTTAATCCCACCAGTAAAAATGGGGTGTAGGTCCCGGCAATCAAGAGATAGATAGCGCAATGGTCGAATTTCTTGAGCCATCGTTTTGCCCGCTGATGCGGAATGGCATGGTAAAGCGTCGAGGCGAGAAAAAGCAGGATCATGCTTCCGCCGTACAGACTGTAGCTGGTGATCGCCATCGCATTCGCGTTGGTGTCTATCGCCTGAACCAGCAGCAACACCAGGCCCACGATGCCAAAAACAAGGCCAATACCGTGGCTGATACTGTTGGCTACTTCCTCGGCCAGTGAATATCCCTGCGCAGTAAATGGTTTGCTAACCATAAGAGGACTCCGGGAGAACATAAGATCATGATGTATCGCCTGACTATGCTAACTGATAATGATTCCAGTGAACACCTGTTAGCTAAAATAAATCCAACTTCAGGATTAGTCCTTAAAAATCATTATTTTGAGTTATATTTTCACCTAACAGATGTTAGTCAGAGTGAAGGCATTTAAAATCAATCACATAAAATTGCGATTGATTCGGGTAGATCTCCGCAATCACCTCTTTAAGCGCCGCAAGGGACATATTCTCCTGCTGTGCGTGCTTTTCCGTCAGCGTATCCAGCGTCACTGTCGAGGTTCCCACCACTTCGATGGTGCAAAACCAGGCGTCGTCCTCGAAGCGCCCGACGCGCAAAATATCGCCGGTTTTAAAATGCGATTCAGACTCGTCACGGATAGTAATGGTTTTGCGCCCGGCCAGAATGTCGTCCTGGAAACGCTGAAAAAAAGTGATGTCGTTAGGCTGCATGTTATTATTCCCTTTAGATGAAGTCTGATGAGTGAGTTTAGCCACTGTGAGCATGTTCTCCCATTCCGCCATTGCCAGTCTCAACAATCTTGAGATGATGGTCTACAACTATGTCATTAAAAACCGTGACAAAGTGACCTATATGACCATCCGCGAGCTGGCGGATGCGGCGGGTGTGTCTACCACCACAGTGCTACGTTTTTGTCGCAAGCTGAACTGCGATGGCTATTCCGAATTCCGCGTGCGCTTTAAATTATATCTGGAACAAAACGAACCCCAGCAGGCGAATTTTGGCACCAGTGAAATTATCAGTTTCTTTAAAAGCGTCAATAATGAAGAGTTTGACGCTTTATTAGATAACGCCGTCGATATTATATTATCCTCCGAGCGAATTATATTTGTTGGCGCGGGCACCTCCGGATCGTTGGCGAAATATGGCGCACGATTCTTCTCTAATATCGGAAAATTCAGTAACCATATCGACGACCCTTATTTCCCGGTAACCAACGATATGGCGAAAAATGCGCTGGCGATTGTGCTGTCCGTTTCGGGCGAAACCGAAGAGATCCTGCGCTTCGCCAGCCAGTTCAGCCTGCACCACTGCAAGGTTCTATCCATCACCAGCCACGAGCATTCTCGCCTGGCCAAGCTGGCCGATTTTAATCTCTCCTGGCATGTTCCACAAACCCGTATCGGCGGAGTCTACGATATTACGACGCAGATCCCGGTTATTTATATTCTCGAATCTATCGGGCGAAAACTGGCGAAGAAACTAGCGGAATAAAACGCCCTGTTTTTTTGATGTAACATATTACATTATCGCCAAATTGTTATATCGTGACATTTAATTGTGCTTTGCTAGACTCGAAAACAATAGATCATAAGACGAGAGTAGCAAACATGAAAAAACTCACCTTACCAAAAGATTTTTTATGGGGCGGCGCGGTGGCGGCGCACCAGGTTGAAGGCGGCTGGAATAAAGGCGGCAAAGGCCCAAGCATTTGCGACGTGCTGACCGGCGGCGCGCATGGCGTACCGCGCGAAATCACTCAGGAAGTGATTGAAGGGAAATACTATCCCAACCACGAAGCCGTCGACTTCCACGGCCATTACAAAGAAGACATCAAACTGTTTGCCGAGATGGGCTTCAAATGTTTCCGTACCTCTATCGCCTGGACGCGTATCTTCCCGAAAGGCGATGAAACTCAGCCGAATGAAGAAGGGCTGAAGTTCTACGACGACATGTTTGATGAACTGCTGAAGTACAACATTGAGCCGGTCATCACCCTCTCCCACTTCGAAATGCCGCTGCACCTGGTGCAAGAATACGGCGGCTGGACCAACCGCAAAGTGGTGGATTTCTTCGTCCGTTTCTCGGAAGTGGTTTTCGAGCGCTATAAGAGCAAGGTCAAATACTGGATGACCTTCAACGAAATCAACAACCAGCGTAACTGGCGCGCCCCACTGTTCGGGTATTGCTGCTCCGGCGTGGTCTACACCGAACATGAAAACCCGGAAGAGACCATGTACCAGGTGCTGCATCACCAGTTCGTTGCCAGCGCTCTGGCGGTAAAAGCCGCGCGTCGCATCAACCCGGAAATGAAAGTCGGTTGTATGCTGGCGATGGTGGCGCTCTATCCGTTCTCCTGCAAGCCAGAAGACGTGATGTTTGCCCAGGAATCCATGCGTGAGCGTTATGTCTTTACCGATGTTCAACTGCGCGGCTACTATCCAAGCTACGTCCTGAACGAGTGGGAGCGCCGTGGCTTTACCATCCATATGGAAGCGGGCGACGAGCAGATCCTGCGTGAAGGCACCTGCGATTACTTAGGTTTCAGCTACTACATGACCAACGCCGTCAAAGCCGAAGGCGGCACCGGCGACGCCATTTCGGGCTTCGAAGGCAGCGTGCCGAACCCGCATGTGAAAGCCTCCGACTGGGGCTGGCAGATTGACCCGGTTGGCCTGCGCTATGCCCTGTGCGAGCTGTACGAACGTTACCAGAAACCGCTGTTTATCGTGGAAAACGGCTTTGGCGCTTACGATAAAGTCGAAGAAGACGGCAGCATCAACGATGACTACCGCATCGATTATCTGCGTGCGCACGTGGAAGAGATGATGAAAGCGGTCACCTATGATGGTGTGGATCTGATGGGTTACACCCCGTGGGGCTGCATCGACTGCGTCTCGTTCACTACCGGCCAGTACAGCAAACGCTACGGCTTTATCTATGTGAACAAGCACGACGACGGTACGGGCGACATGTCTCGCTCCCGTAAGAAGAGCTTTAACTGGTATAAAGAAGTGATTGCCAGCAACGGCGAGAACATCTAAATCGACTGCCCGGTGTCGCTTCCCTTGCAACGGCCTACAGTCTCGTAGGCCCGGTAAGCGCAGCGCCACCGGGCATTAACACTATTTCCCGCCTGCTAACTCAAGAAAACTTCCCGTCACATACGACGCTTTTTCGCTAAGCAACCAGACGATAGCTTGCGCGACCTCTTCCGGCTGTCCGCCGCGCTGCATCGGTAATGCGGATTTCACCCGGTCGACTCGCCCTGGCTCACCGCCTGACGCATGAATATCGGTGTAGATCAGTCCAGGGCGCACACAGTTCACACGAATGCCCTGCGCCGCCACTTCCAGCGCGAGGCCCGTTGTCAGCGAATCCACCGCCCCTTTAGACGCAGCATAATCAACGTATTCGCCCGGTGCGCCCAGACGCGATGCCGCCGACGAGACATTCACAATCGCCCCGCCTTTGCCGTTGTGTTTAAACGACATGCGCTTCACCGCTTCGCGACAGCAGAGGAAATAGCCTGTGACGTTGGTTGCGAGTACGCGGTTGATACGCTCGGCGGAGAGATTCTCGATGGTGCTCTGCTCAAACAAAATCCCGGCATTGTTCACCAGCGCCGTTAACGGTTCGCCCTCGCGGTCAATGCTGTCAAACATCGCCAGCACTTGAGATTCGTCGCTGATATCCGCGCGCACGGCAAACGCCCTGCCGCCCGCCTCGATAATATGATTGATCACATCCGTCGCGGCCTTGATGTTGTGGTGATAGTTCACCGCCACGGTGTACCCTTCTTGCGCCAGCTGTAGCGCCGTCGCTTTGCCAATGCCCCGGCTGGCGCCGGTGACCAGTGCGATTGCCATTGATTTTCTCCCAATAAAAAAGCCGGGTGGCGGCTACGCCTTACCCGGCCTACTGTTCAGAGCTTAAGTATTACTGATATTCGCTCATTGGCACGCAAGAACAGAACAAATTACGATCGCCGTATACGTCATCGAGACGCTTAACGGTCGGCCAGTACTTGTTCGCCACGCCTGCCGGGAAGACCGCCAGCTCACGGGTATAACCGTGATTCCACTCCGCCACCAGCTCGTTCTGGGTATGCGGGGCGTTCACCAGCGGGTTATCTTCCAGTGGCCATTTGCCCTGTTTCACACGGTCGATTTCACCGCGGATCGCCAGCATTGCGTCGATAAAGCGGTCCAGCTCAACTTTGCTTTCCGATTCGGTCGGCTCAACCATCAGCGTACCCGCCACCGGGAAGGACATGGTTGGCGCATGGAAACCGTAATCGATCAGACGTTTCGCAATATCCAGCTCGCTGATCCCAGTCTCGTCTTTTAGCGGGCGAATATCGAGAATACATTCGTGCGCCACGCGACCGTCACGACCGGTGTAGAGCACCGGATAGGCGTCTTTCAGGCGTGTGGCGATGTAGTTCGCATTCAGGATCGCCACCTGGCTCGCCTGTTTCAATCCTTCCGCGCCCATCATGCGGATGTACATCCAGCTGATTGGCAGAATAGACGCACTGCCGAACGGTGCCGCAGAGACCGCACCCTGACGGGTCAACATGCCTTCAATCTGCACCACGCTGTGGCCTGGAACGAACGGAGCCAGATGCGCTTTCACGCCGATAGGGCCCATACCCGGGCCGCCACCGCCGTGCGGAATGCAGAAGGTTTTGTGCAGGTTCAGGTGCGATACGTCCGCGCCGATAAAGCCCGGAGAGGTGATTCCCACTTGGGCGTTCATGTTCGCACCGTCGAGGTAAACCTGACCGCCGAACTGATGCACTACTTCGCACACTTCACGGATCGTCTCTTCATAGACGCCGTGAGTGGACGGGTAAGTCACCATGATGCAGGAGAGTTTCTCGCCCGCCTGTTCGGCTTTCGCACGCAGATCGGCAAGATCGATGTTGCCATTTTTATCGCAGGCCACGACCACCACTTCCATTCCCGCCATCTGCGCAGATGCTGGGTTAGTGCCGTGAGCGGAGCTTGGAATCAGGCAGATATCGCGATGCCCTTCGTTGCGGCTTTCGTGATAGTGACGGATCGCCAGTAGGCCCGCGTATTCCCCCTGCGCACCCGAGTTCGGTTGCATGCAAAGTGCGTCGTAGCCGGTCAGTTTCACCAGCCAGTCTGAAAGCTGACCGATCATCTGATGATAGCCTTCCGCCTGATCTGCCGGGCAGAATGGGTGAAGTTCAGAGAACTCAGGCCAGGTAATCGGGATCATTTCCGCGGCGGCGTTGAGCTTCATGGTGCAGGAACCCAGCGGGATCATCGCCTGATTCAGCGCCAGATCTTTGCGCTCCAGAGAGTGCATGTAGCGCATCATCTCGGTTTCGCTGTGATAGCGGTTAAACACCGGATGGGTCAGGACAGCGTCGTCACGCAGCATGCTTTCCTGAATCGAGCGGCTGTCGTGCGCCACGTCTTTATCCAGAGAATCGACGTCCAGACCGTGGGCATCGCCCAGCAGAACGTTGAACAGCGTCTGGATATCCTCGCGGGACGTGGTTTCGTTCAGAGTGATGCCAACCGCGTTCAGAATATCGCTGCGCAGGTTAATTTCTGCGGCTTCGGCGCGAGCCAGCACGCCAGCTTTATCAGCCACTTCCACACACAGGGTGTCAAAGTAGTGCGCATGGCGCAGCTTCAGCCCTTTCTGCTGCAAACCGGCCGCCAGAATATCGGCGAAACGGTGAATACGGGTGGCGATGCGTTTCAGGCCTACCGGACCGTGGAACACCGCATACAGACTGGCGATGTTGGCCAGCAGCACCTGAGAAGTACAAATGTTGGAGTTCGCTTTCTCGCGGCGGATGTGTTGCTCGCGAGTCTGCATCGCCATGCGCAGCGCGGTGTTGCCAGCGGCGTCTTTCGACACGCCGATAATACGGCCAGGCATGGAGCGTTTGAATTCATCTTTCGCCGCGAAGAACGCCGCGTGCGGGCCACCGTAGCCCATCGGCACGCCAAAGCGTTGCGCAGAGCCGAAGACAATGTCCGCGCCCTGTTTGCCTGGAGCGGTGAGCAGCACCAGCGCCATGAAATCAGCGGCGACGCTGACCACAATTTTGCGGGATTTGAGTTCAGCGATCAGGCTGGTGTAGTCATGGACTTCACCGGTGGTACCGACCTGCTGCAACAGCACGCCGAACACATCCTGATGATCCAGCACTTTTTCAGCGTCATCAACAATTACGTCAAAACCGAAGGTTTCGGCACGGGTGCGGACCACATCCAGCGTCTGCGGATGAACATCGGCAGCCACGAAGAAGCGGTTAGCGTTTTTCAGCTTGCTGACGCGCTTCGCCATCGCCATCGCTTCGGCGGCGGCGGTCGCTTCATCAAGCAGCGAGGCAGAGGCGATATCCAGACCGGTCAGATCCAGCGTCACCTGCTGGAAGTTCAGCAGCGCTTCCAGACGACCCTGAGACACTTCTGGCTGATAAGGGGTGTAGGCGGTGTACCAGCCTGGATTTTCCAGCATGTTGCGCAGGATAACTGGCGGTAACTGCACAGGGGTGTAGCCCATGCCAATGTAAGACTTAAAGCGCTTGTTGAGGCCGGCAATCGCCTTCAGCTCTGTCAGCGCGGCGTATTCAGTGGTCGCATCACCCACCTGCGGCGGTGTGGCGAGCTGAATGTCTTTGGGCACGATCTGGCCGATCAGTGCGTTTAACGAATCCGCGCCAACTGTCTTCAGCATCTCCTGCTGTTGCTGAGCATCCGGCCCAATGTGACGTTCAATGAAAGCGCCACGGTTTTCAAGCTGGCTTAAAGTCTGTGTCATGAGCGATGGTTCCTGAGCTTGCGGTGATATTAGGATCCCCTCTCCCTTTGGGAGAGGGTGAAAAGCAATTACTCGTCTTCTAACAGTGTTGCGTACGCGGTCGCATCCAGCAGCGCTTCAACTTCTGCTTCATCGTTGGCTTTGATTTTGAAAATCCAGCCACCGGTGTACGGCTCACTGTTGACCAGCTCCGGGGAGTCGCTCAGTGCATCGTTTACCGCTACGATTTCGCCACCGACCGGGGCATAGATGTCAGAAGCCGCTTTCACAGACTCTGCCACGGCGCAATCATCGCCCGCGCTCACGGTTGCGCCGACGTCTGGCAGATCAACGAACACCATGTCACCCAGCAGCTCTTGCGCGTGCTCGGTGATACCCACGGTGTAAGTCCCGTCAGATTCTTTACGCAGCCATTCGTGTTCTTTGCTGTATTTCAGTTCTGCTGGCACATTGCTCATTGGAATTCTCCTGATAATAAATTGATTAGGCGACCGGCTTACCGGCGCGAACAAAAATCGGTTTAGTCACGCTGACCGGCATTTCACGGTTGCGGATCTGCACCACGGCAGTCTCGCCAATTCCGGCCGGGACGCGCGCCAGCGCAATGCTGTAGCCCAGCGTCGGTGAGAAAGTGCCGCTGGTGATAATGCCTTCGTGAAGATTGCCGCTGGCATCGGTGAAGCGCACAGGCAGTTCGTTACGCAGCACGCCTTTCTCTTTCATCACCAGGCCGACCAGCTGCTCGGTGCCTTTCTCGCGCTGCAGTTCCAGCGCTTCACGGCCAATGAAATCGCGATCTGCCGGTTCCCACGCGATAGTCCAGCCCATATTGGCCGCCAGCGGAGAGACGCCTTCATCCATCTCCTGACCGTACAAATTCATCCCGGCTTCCAGACGCAGCGTGTCGCGCGCGCCCAGACCTGCCGGTTTCACGCCCGCTTCGACCAGCGCACGCCAGAAATCAGCGGCTTTCTCGTTCGGCATCGCAATTTCGTAGCCCGCTTCACCGGTGTATCCGGTGGTGGCGATAAACAGATCGCCTGCCTGCACGCCGAAGAACGGCTTCATGCCTTCTACAGCTTTACGCTGTTCATCGCTGAACAGAGATGCGGCTTTGGCCTGCGCGTTTGGCCCCTGCACGGCGATCAGGGAAAGATCGTCGCGAACGGTGATATCAACGGCATATTTGGCGGCGTGTTCGGAAATCCAGGAAAGGTCTTTTTCGCGGGTGGCGGAGTTAACAACGAGGCGGAAGAAATCTTCAGTGAAGTAATAAACGATCAGGTCATCAATCACGCCGCCGGAGGCATTGAGCATCCCGGTATAGAGCGCTTTGCCTGGCGTCTTGAGCTTTGCAACGTCGTTCGCCAACAGATAACGCAGAAACTCCCTGGTGCGACTGCCGCGTAAATCGACGATGGTCATGTGGGAGACATCGAACATCCCGGCGTCGGTGCGCACTGCATGGTGCTCATCGATTTGCGAGCCGTAGTGCAGCGGCATCATCCAACCGTGGAAATCGACCATGCGCGCGCCGCATAACGTGTGTTGTTCGTACAAAGGAGTCTGTTGAGCCATCTTGTCCTCGTTGATTAAGCAGTGCAGGGCAATCTTGCGTTTCGCGCGAAATTTCTTACCACGAAACCCGGCGTCGGCATCACTGCAGGACGTCGACGCAAACGTTCTCTTTTCCCTGAAGTTACCACCGAACCCGGCGATTAACCATAAGGTAAAACGGGTCATCACATTAGCTTATGACCAAAAAACGCTAAAAAGCCTACAGAGTTATTCACTGGCAAAATGCGATTTACCCCGCATAAAATTAACTTAAATTTCACAATATTTAGCACAGGCTGATATTTCCTGCGGAAAAACGCGCCTATTTTCCGTCATGAAAAAAATTCGACATTAGATAATCTAATGCGAAAAGAAGTGTGAAATTAGAATATTTCAAACGAGGGAAACATCCCGGCACAAAGGCCGGGAGAGGAAAGTGTGATGGGGGTCTAATTTAACGTTTTGTGCTTAACGCAGCCACTCGGGGAGATCGTTTAAGCCCATCGCCTGACGCAGAAGTTGTGGTTTGACGCCGGGAAGCGTGTCCGCCAGTTTCAGACCAACGTCGCGCAGCAGTTTTTTCGCCGGATTGTTTCCGGCAAACAGCTCGCGGAAGCCCTGCATTCCCGCCAGCATCATCGCCGCGCTGTGTTTGCGACTGCGCTCGTAGCGACGCAGATAAAGATGCTGACCAATATCCTTGCCCTGGCGGTGCAGACGACGCAGTTCGTCGATAAGTTCTGCGGCATCCATAAAGCCCAGATTGACGCCCTGCCCGGCCAGCGGGTGAATGGTGTGCGCCGCGTCGCCTACCAGCGCCATTCGGTGCGAGGCAAACTGGCGCGCATAGCGCCCGGTCAGCGGGAACAGTTGGCGCTCACTTTCAAGCGTGCACAGTCCGAGACGGTTATCAAAAGCCATGCACAGCGCCTGATTGAACTCCTCAGGGGTGGCGGCTTCCATCTGCTGCGCCTTTTCCGGCATCAGCGACCAGACAATGGAGCACTGATGCGGATCGCTTAACGGCAGAAACGCCAAGATACCATCGTTGTGGAAAATCTGCCGCGCCACGCCGCCGTGTGGCTCAGTCGTGCGGATCGTCGCTACCAGCGCGTGGTGGCGGTAATCCCAGAAGGTCAGCGGGATATCGGCTTTATTGCGCAGCCACGAGTTGGCACCATCGGCGCCCACCACCAGCCGCGCGGTCAGCATGTCGCCGCTTTGCAGGGTCAGAAAGGCTTCGTTTTCGCCCCAGGCAATCTGCTGAATTTGAGCGGGAGCCATCAGCGTGACGTCTGAACAGGCTTGCGCTTTGCGCCACAGGGCGTGGTGGATCACCGCATTCTCGACGATGTGGCCGAGATGGCTGTATCCCATGCTTTCATCGTCAAAGGCGATATGGCCGAAGCTGTCTTTGTCCCACACTTCCATCCCGTGATAACAGCTGGCGCGTAACGCCGTGATATCAGACCAGACGCCAAGATGCGTTAGCAGCTTTTCGCTGGCGGCGTTGATGGCCGATACGCGAAGCTCTGGCGGCGCGTCCTGCGAAACAGGTTGCGGCGGTTTATTCTCAAGCACCGCCACGCGCAGACCACTGCCCTGTAAACCGCAGGCCAGGGCCAGCCCCACCATTCCGCCGCCAACAATGGCAACATCAACATTCTGCACTTAGTAACTCCTTAACGAGCGACCCAACCGAGGGTTCGCTGCGCCAGCACGTCGCGTGCCGGAATGAATAGTTCCATCGCCATCAGCCCCGCGTTGCGCCCGGCTACCAGCGGTGCCCAGCGATTCGCGAACAGATGCACCAGACCGTCGGTCACGCCGATGGTGGCCTCTTTATCTGCCTGACGGCGTTTCTGATACTGACAAAGCACGGAATACGCACCGCAGTCTTCGCTGTCCTGCAAGGCCTGCGCCAGCGTCTCAGCCAGGCTCATAACGTCGCGCAAACCTAAATTAAACCCTTGCCCGGCAATCGGATGCAGCGTTTGCGCCGCATTGCCGACTAACGCCAGGCGATGAGAAACCGACTGCGACGCGGTGGTCAGCGCCAACGGATACGCCGCGCGTTTTCCGGCGTGGGTGATGCGCCCTAAACGCCAGCCGAAGGCTTTTTGCAGCTCGTCGCAAAAACGCGTATCTGACCAGGCCATGACGTCATCCATCGCGTCTACTGCGTGGCACCAGACCAGCGAGCTGCGACCATCAGACATCGGCAGCATCGCCAGCGGGCCGTGTTCGGTAAAACGTTCAAAGGCGCGCCCCTGATGGGCCACTGCGGTCGAAACGTTGGCAATCACTGCCGCCTGACCGTAAGGCTGTTGCCGCCATTCGATCCCGCACTGAGTCGCCAGCGCGGAACGGGAACCGTCTGCGGCAACCAGCAATTTTCCGGCCAGCACATCGCCGTTATCCAGCGTGACGCTCACGCCCTCTGCACTGCGGGTGAAACTGGCGACGCGCGCCGGACAGTGCAACGTCACGCCAGGCGCATCCTGCAATAAACGGAACAGGCGCTGCCCGACGTCGTGCAGTTCGACCACCTGCCCGAGGGCATCAATGTGGTAATCCTGCGCATCGAGTGTGACAAAACCGGCATGGCCGCGATCGCTGACGTGAACGGTATTAATGGAGGTTGCGCACTCGGCAATCGCTTGCCAGATACCCAGCCGCGACAGGTGCTGACAGGTGCCCTGCGCCAGCGCAATCGCGCGGGAGTCAAAGCCTGGATGTTCCGTTGTCTGTGGCGCGACGGCCTCGACCAGATGAACCGGGAGCTGGCCGCGCGTCAACTGTGAAATCGCCAGGGCGAGCGTCGCGCCCGCCATGCCGCCGCCAACGATTACCACGCTCATGCGCGTGCCGCCGCCATCAGGGCTTCGATCTCATCGGCTTTTTTAACGACAGACGCCGTCAGGTTTTCGTTGCCGCTTTCGGTGATCACAATGTCGTCTTCGATACGAATACCAATCCCGCGATATTCGGCAGGGACGTCCGCATCCGGCGCGATATACAGACCCGGTTCGACGGTTAACACCATGCCCGGCTCAAGGGTGCGCGAGCGATCTGCGCCGTAGCCTCCGACATCGTGCACATCCAGCCCCAGCCAGTGACTCAGACCATGCATAAAGAACGCGCGATGGGCGTTGTCGGCAATCAGCTCTTCCAGGTCTCCCTTCAGAATGCCGAGTTTTACCAGACCGTTGACCATGATACGGATCACCGAACCGGTCACTTCCTGAATAGAAGTACCCGGACGGAACAGGGTCAGCGCCGTTTCCAGTGATTCGAGAACAATGTCGTAAACCGCGCGCTGTGCCGGGCTGAATTGGCCATTCACCGGGAAAGTGCGGGTGATGTCACCCGCGTAACCGCGGTATTCACACCCCGCGTCGATCAGCACTAAATCGCCGTCGCGCAGTTCGCTCTCATTTTCGGTGTAATGCAGGATGCAGCCGTTTTCGCCACCGCCGACAATGGTGTTGTAGGACGGGAAACGTGCTCCGTGGCGATTGAACTCATGCAGAATTTCGCCTTCGAGCTGATACTCAAACATCCCCGGATGGCATTTTTCCATTGCACGGGTGTGGGCCAGGGCGCTGATTTCGCCCGCGCGGCGCATCACATCCAGCTCTTCCGGCGATTTAAACAGGCGCATTTCATGCACCAGCGGACGCCAGTCAGTGATGGACGCAGGCGCAGAAAGATTCTGACGCGAGCCTTTGCGCAGTTTATCCAGCGCGGTAAAGACCAGCTCATCGGCGTATTTGTATTCGCCCTGAGCGTGATAGACCATGTCCAGACCGTTGAGCAGCTGATAGAGCTGCTCATCGATTTCGCTAAAGGCCAGCGCGCGTTCGACGCCGAGTTTTTCCGGTGCCGCGTCTTGCCCTAAGCGGCGGCCAAACCAGATTTCGGCGGTGAGATCGCGAACACGGTTAAAGAGAACGCTGTGGTTGTGGGTGTCATCGCTTTTAATCAGCACCAGCACCGCTTCTGGCTCGTTAAACCCGGTGAAGTACCAGAAATCGCTGCTCTGGCGATAAGGATATTCGCTGTCGTTGCTGCGCGTGGCTTCCGGTGCGGCAAAAATCAATGCCGCGCTGCCCGGTTGCATGTTAGCTAACAGCGCCTGACGGCGGCGAAGATACTCCTGCTGAGTCATGACACCCTCCTGTGCGTTCTTTTTATTAATGTAAGGTCGGTTTGCGTACTTCCGGTGCTGTCAGCTGCGAGCGAGTAAAGGTGTCGTGACATAACAATGCTGCCACGCGAACGTACTCGATAATCTCTTCAACGGACATCTCCAGCTCTTCCTGGTCTTCGTCTTCGTCGTAGCCCAGCTGGGCGATATTGCGCAGATCGTCGATGGCCTCACCCGCTTCACCGGTTACTTTATCAAGTTTCGGCTGCGTGACGCCGAGGCCCAGCAGATAGTGGTTTACCCAGCCTGCCAGCGCATCGGCGCGATCGAAGACGCTAACATCGTCGCCATCAGGCAGATAAAGCTGAAAAAGGAAACCGTCATCCTCCAGAGAGTCGCTGGTCGCCGAGTGCATTTTGCGCAGCGCTTCCGCCAGTTCGTGACCAAAGGCCAGGCCTTCGTTCGTCAGGTCGTGAAGCAGCGGCTGCCAAGAGCTGTCGCTGTTTCCGCCGCACAGCATGCCACTGATCAGACCGTGCATTTCAGCAGGGGTCAAACCCACGCCCTGCTGGTTAAGTAACTGGCTTACTTCGTTGTAACCAGGCATTTCGTTCTGTATAGACATGCGCATTCGTCATCGTTGGGAGGAATATTCATGATATGCTACCACTTTGGACACTGGAGATACCAGAAAAGGGCTTGTATCTTCATATCATGGTAGCTATAGTGTCGCCCCTTCGCAGCCCCCAGGGCCGTGAGCGAAGGTCGCGCAGTCAATCAGCAGGAAGGTGGCATGTCTGCACAACCCGTCGATCTCCAGATTTTTGGCCGTTCGCTGCGAGTGAATTGTCCGCCTGAGCAAAGAGATGCTTTGAGCCAGGCTGCGGACGATTTGAATCAGCGGTTGCAAGATCTAAAAGAACGCACTAGAGTCACAAATACTGAGCAGTTGGTTTTCATCGCCGCGTTGAACATCAGCTATGAATTAACTCAGGAAAAAGCGAAGACCCGCGACTACGCGGCGAGCATGGAGCAACGCATTAAAATGCTCCAGCAGACCATCGAACAAGCGTTGCTTGATCAGGGTCGCACTCCCGAAAGACCGGGACAAAAGTTTGAATAACACTTTGCAGTTGACTATGGTAGAGTGACTGTGAAGACAAAATTTCTCTGAGATGTTCGCAAGCGGGCCAGTCCCCTGAGCCGATATTTCATACCACAAGAATGTGGCGCTCCATGGTCGGTGAGCATGCTCGGTTCGTCCGAGAAGCCTTAAGACTATGACGACACATTCACCTTGAACCAAGGGTTCAAGGGTTACAGCCTGCGGCGGCATCTCGGAGATTCCCCTTCTTTACTACCTTCAAGCATCATGACTCAATTTCCTGAAGTCCCTGCTTCCCGACAAGACATCCGTCAGCTAATCCGTAAAACTCGTCGAGCGCTTTCGCCCGAACAACAAGCTCATTTCGCACAAACTGCTGCCGCCCGTATGATGGCCTATCCGCCCGTCGTGATGGCGCGTACGGTTGCCCTGTTTCTGTCGTTTGATGGTGAGCTTGATACCCAACCGCTGATCGAACAACTCTGGCGCGCCGGAAAAAAAGTCTATTTGCCGGTGCTGCACCCGTTCAGTCCGGGCAATCTGCTGTTCTTGCACTACCATCCGCACAGCGAACTGGTGGTGAACCGCCTGAAAATCACCGAACCTAAACTCGATGTGCGCGACGTTCTGCCCTTGCAGGATTTGGACGTGCTGATTACGCCACTGGTGGCTTTTGATGAGAGCGGTCAGCGTCTGGGGATGGGCGGCGGATTTTACGATCGCACGCTGCAGAACTGGCAGCAGTACGGTGTGCAGCCGGTGGGTTATGCCCATGATTGTCAGGGTGTGAAAGCGCTGCCGGTGGAGAAATGGGATATTCCGCTGCCTGCGGTAGTGACGCCGTCGAAAGTGTGGGAGTGGTGAAATAATAAAGCCGGGTGGCGGCTACGCCTTACCCGGCCTACAAAAACACGCTGAACCTGTTGAAACTGTAGGTCGGGTAAGCGACAGCGTCACCCGACACAGTAAACCGCAGAATTAGTACAACAGACGCGCGCGAATCGTGCCTGGAATCGCCTTCATGCTCAGCAGCGCTTTCTCCGCCACATCGTCATCCGCTTCGATATCAATCACCACGTAGCCCATCTGCGAGTTGGTTTGCAGGTACTGCGCGGCAATGTTGACGCTCTGCTCGGCGAAAATCTGGTTAATCGCCGTCAACACGCCAGGACGGTTCTCGTGGATGTGCAGCAGACGACGACCGCCGTGCAGCGGCAGAGACACTTCCGGGAAGTTCACCGCAGACAGCGTAGAACCGTTATCGGAATATTTGCTCAGTTTGCCCGCCACTTCCAGACCGATGTTTTCCTGCGCTTCCTGAGTCGAGCCGCCAATGTGCGGCGTCAGGATCACGTTGTCGAATTCACACAGCGGAGAGGTGAACGGATCGGTGTTGGTCGCCGGTTCCGTTGGGAAGACGTCGATTGCCGCGCCCGCCAGATGCTTACTCCGCAGGGCCTCGCACAGGGCAGGAATGTCCACCACCGTACCGCGCGCGGCGTTGATCAGCAGCGAACCCGGCTTCATCAGCGCCAGCTCTTCCGCACCCATCATATTTTTGGTGGAGGCGTTTTCCGGCACATGCAGACTCACCACATCGCTCATGTTCAGCAGGTCAGAAAGATGCTGAACCTGAGTCGCATTCCCCAGCGGCAGTTTGTTTTCGATATCGTAGAAAAAGACGTTCATCCCGAGAGATTCCGCCAGAATACCGAGCTGCGTACCGATATGGCCGTAGCCGATGATCCCCAGCTTTTTACCGCGCGCTTCAAACGAGCCAGAGGCCAGTTTGTTCCACACGCCACGGTGGGCTTTGGCGTTGGCTTCAGGAATGCCACGCAGCAGGAGCAGCAGTTCGCCAATCACTAACTCCGCCACGGAACGGGTGTTGGAGAACGGCGCGTTAAAGACCGGTACGCCGCGTTTGGCCGCCGCATTCAGATCCACCTGGTTGGTCCCGATGCAGAAACAACCGATTGCCACCAGCTTCTCCGCGCAGGCAATAACGTCTTCAGTCAGATGGGTACGGGATCGCAGGCCGATAAAGTGGGCATCACGGATGGATTCTTTCAGCTGCTCTGTATCCAGCGCGCCTTTGTGGAATTCGATGTTGGTGTAACCTGCTGCACGAAGGTTATCCAGTGCTTTCTGATGCACCCCTTCGACGAGCAGAAACTTAATCTTGTCTTTTTCCAGTGATACCTTTGCCATTTACCCGACCCTGTTTTGTCTGAACTGATGTTGTGCTGGATTAAAATCCGCTCTAGCCAACATATCAAAAAAAACTATTGCAGCAATATGAACGTTTGCGTCGGCACTCTGAAGAAAAGTCATCCAGAGCAAAATGTCAGAGGAAAATGCTGTGGTTAATCAGGAAAGCGGCAGGATCATCAGATCAGGCGAAAAAACGTGACACAAGTCACCGAATTTGGCTTTTGAAAAATATTTAGCGGGGGGAGTACTCCCCCCGTCAGATCATTTTACGATGGTTTTCACGCCATCGGCGGTGCCGATCAGCGCCACATCCGCGCCACGGTTGGCGAAAAGCCCTACGGTCACGACGCCTGGGATCGCGTTAATGGCATTTTCCATTGCTACCGCGTCCAGAATTTCCAGATTGTGAACGTCGAGGATCACATTACCGTTGTCCGTCACGACGCCCTGACGGTATTCCGGGCGACCACCCAGCTTCACCAACTGACGAGCGACTGCGCTGCGCGCCATCGGGATCACTTCTACCGGCAGTGGGAAACTGCCCAGGATATCCACCTGTTTTGAAGAATCCGCGATACAGATAAACTTATCCGCCGCGGAAGCGATGATCTTCTCGCGCGTAAGCGCCGCGCCGCCGCCTTTGATCATCTGCATATGGCCGTTGATCTCATCGGCACCATCAACGTAAATCCCCAGACGATCCACTTCGTTCAGATCGAAGACAGTAATGCCGAGGCTTTTTAGCTTTTCCGTGGAGGCATCAGAGCTGGATACCGCGCCCTCGATCTGCCCTTTCATCGTACCGAGCGCATCAATAAAGTGTGCGGCGGTCGAGCCAGTCCCTACACCAACAATAGTGCCGGGTTGTACGTACTGGAGAGCGGCCCATCCTACTGCTTTTTTCAGTTCATCCTGCGTCATGATCTTTTGCCTGTGGTGTGAAAACTCAGGGCGTATTATAGAACAGGCAGGTACGGAATGTCCCTGTGACCGGTGTCACATTAACGAGCAAAGCCCTGACAGATCCGATGTGGTCGGATTTGGTCTGTCACAAAGGTAAATTTGTGTCATAGTGCAGAATCAGCAAAATTCAGGAGCACCACCCCGCAATGAAACGTCCGGACTACAGAACACTACAGGCGCTTGATGCCGTCATTCGTGAACGAGGTTTTGAGCGCGCGGCGCAAAAGCTGTGCATCACTCAATCCGCCGTGTCACAGCGAATCAAACAGCTTGAAAATATGTTCGGACAACCGCTGCTGGTACGTACGGTTCCGCCACGTCCGACGGAGCAAGGGCAGAAGCTGCTCGCCCTGCTGCGTCAGGTTGAGCTGCTGGAAGAGGAGTGGCTGGGCGATGAACAGACTGGCTCCACACCATTGCTGCTGTCGCTGGCGGTGAACGCCGACAGTCTGGCAACTTGGCTGCTGCCTGCTCTTTCCACTGTTCTGGCTGACTCACCGATTCGCCTCAACTTGCAGGTGGAAGATGAAACCCGTACTCAGGAGCGTCTGCGTCGCGGCGAAGTGGTGGGTGCCGTCAGTATCCAGCCGCAGGCGTTGCCAAGCTGTCTGGTCGATCAACTGGGTGCGCTCGATTATCTGTTCGTTGGCTCAAAAGAGTTCGCCGACAAGTATTTCCCGAATGGCGTCACCCGCGCCGCGCTGCTGAAAGCGCCCGCCGTGGCGTTCGACCATCTCGACGACATGCATCAGGCATTTTTACAGCAGAACTTCGACCTGCCGCCGGGCAGCGTGCCGTGTCATATCGTGAACTCGTCGGAAGCCTTCGTGCAGCTGGCGCGTCAGGGAACCACCTGCTGCATGATTCCGCATCTGCAGATTGAGAAAGAGTTGAAGAGCGGTGAGCTTATCGACTTAACGCCGGGGCTGTATCAGCGTCGGATGTTGTACTGGCACCGATTTGCGCCGGAAAGCCGCATGATGCGCAACGTCACCGATGCACTGCTGGCTTACGGCCATAAGGTGTTGAGGCAGGATTAAAAAAAGCCGGGTTTCCCCGGCTTTTTCATTATTGTTGTGCAGGTGCTGGTGCCGTTTGCTGGCCCTGTGCAGGCTCAAGCTGGAACACCACATCAACCTGATCGTCGAACTGAATGGTCGGCTGCTCGTAGGTTTCCTGTGCGGAAGCCGGTGCAGCATCCGCCTTCATCATACGAACCATCGGGCTTGGCTGATAGTTAGAGACGTGGTAGCGCACGCTATACACTGGGCCAAGCTTCGATTTGAAGCCAGATGCCAGTTGCTCAGCCTGACGTACGGCATCGTCAATCGCCGCTTTACGCGCTTCGTCTTTGTATTTCTCTGGTTGCGCAACGCCCAGCGACACGGAACGGATTTCGTTCAGCCCCGCTTTCAGCGCGCCATCTAACAGCGAGTTCAGCTTGTCCAGCTGACGCAGCGTGACTTCAACGGTACGCACCGCGCGGTAACCTTTCAGAATACTTTTGCCATTCTGATAGTCGTAATCCGGCTGAGTGCGCAGATTCGCGGAGTTAATGTCCTTTTTCGCAACGCCATTCTGCTCAAGGAAAGAGAGATATTGCGCAACGCGATCGTCAGCCTGTTTCTTAGCTGACGCCGCATCTTTTGCCGCGACGTTCACTTCAATCGCCAGCGTTGCAACATCGGGAACCGCATCCACGCTTGCGGTACCGGAAGTGACAATGTGCGGACCATTTGGCAATTCGTTTGCCTGTACCGACACTGCGCTTAAACCTACTAATGCCGCCAGGGCCATCACTTTAAACTTCACTGTTATTCCTCCATGTTGCGAAGTGCCCACCGAAGGGCGCATGCCAGCAAGCTTAGCGCGTCTGTTTCAGTTGTCCATAAGACAACGCTTAGTTGAACAATACCTGCACGTGATTAATCCCTTCTTTCGCCAGCTGGAAGGCGATTATCCACATCACCACACCGACCAGAGTATTAATGATGCGCTGTGCTTTGGCAGTACGTAAACGCGGAGCGAGCCAGGCGGCCAGGATCGCCAGACCGAAGAACCACAGGAAAGACGCGCTTATCGTTCCCAGAGCAAACCAGCGTTTGGGTTCAACATCGAGTTGACCGCCGAGGCTGCCCAGCACCACAAAAGTATCCAGGTAGACGTGCGGATTAAGCCAGGTCACCGCCAGCATGGTGGCAATAATCTTCCAGCGCCCCTGCTTCATCACTTCGGCGCTGGCCAGTTCGAGATTACTGCTCATGGCAGTTTTCAGTGCGCCGAAACCGTACCACAGCAGGAATGCCACTCCGCCCCAGGTCACCAGCGCCAGCAGCCACGGAGACTGCATCAGCAGTGCGCTGCCGCCAAAAATCCCGGCGCAAATCAGCACTAAATCGCTGACGGCGCAGAGCATCGCAATCATTAAATGATATTGACGGCGAATCCCCTGGTTCATGACGAATGCATTCTGAGGACCGAGCGGAAGGATCATGGCTGCGCCAAGCACAAGACCTTGAAAATAATAAGATAAAATGGAAAATAATCTCACAGGATTGTCGTTACGACAGACTATACTGCGAGATCTTCATTAGAGGAAATTGATAATTTTAATCCATAATAAGTATGGCTAATAGTAGCGGATTGGGATTACGACAAACGTTTTCATTGCGGATTTAGCGTATGCTGGACGTACCAGCAACCGTACCAAAGGAATGGATATGAAGCATAACGCGAAGGCTTTACTCTTCTGTGCCGGATGGGTCGTTGCCAGTGTGTGGGCCGCCACCGCCAGCGCGACCACAACGTTGCGCTATACGGATCATGAACCGTACGGAAACATGCGCACCCGGCTTATCAAAGAGACCTTTTTTAGAGCGATTGAGACCGAATCGATCGGCCGCCTGAAAATCGAGGCGCACTGGAACGGCGAGCTCTCCACCAGCTATGACGCCTTAAAGACGATTAGCCGGGGCGATGTCGCGGATATCGGGATTGTAGTTCCCGAATACACGCCAGACCTGCTCCCGCGACACCAGATTTTCAAGAGCTTCCCTCTCGGGCCCGCCAGCGGTAATGCACAGGTGGCGACGTTTCGGCGCATTTTCAGTGAGTATCGCCAGTTCGACAACGAGCTGGAAAAAAATAACCTCGTTAACCTGCAATTTTTCCTCGGCTATCCGGTCGGTTTTTTTACCACCCAACCCAACGTCAAACTGGATCAGCTGAACGGCAGCAAATGGCGAACTGCCAGCTTTTGGCATCAGTCATTTTTACGCAACGCGGGTGGCGTGCCGGTGAGTATGCCGTGGAATGACAAAATCACCGACGCGCTGGCGGACGGGCAGCTTGATGGCCTGATGGTTAACCTCGACAGCGGGCACGATATTCATGCCGAGCGTGCAGCTCCGCATATTCAGCTCTCCCCTTCCCTGTGGCTCGGGCACGTTTATCTTCTGGTGATGAATAAAACGGTGTGGGATGGTCTCGACGTGAAGGATCGCGGTGCCATCAAACGGGCAGCCGCCGCGACGCAAAGACGTCTCGGGGCAGCGCAAGACGCGAATCTGCTTGAGATGGTAAACCAGATGAAAAAAGATGGCGCATCCATTCACTACCTGACGAATCAGGAGCTAGAAGCCTGGCAAACCGCCACCGGATATCAGCAGGTTCAGGCTGAATGGGTGACTCAGCAGGAAGATAAAGGGATAACGGATGCGGGCCTGCTGATGAAGGGTGTCAGCACCATTGTTAACGACGTCATAAGATAAAAAAACGCCCGCCGGGTTCTCCCAGCGGGCGTTGTCTTTCCGGGCGGATTTACTCGCTCGCGTTTTCTTTCACACGCTTGAAGTTCACGTCCATCTGCGGATACGGGAAGCTGATACCGTTGGCATCAAACTCACGTTTAATACGCTCCAGCACGTCCCAGTAAACGTTCTGTAGGTCACCGCTTTTGCTCCAGATGCGCACCACGAAATTGATCGACGACGCCCCCAGCTCATTCAGACGCACAGTCATTTCGCGGTCTTTGATGATGCGCTCATCCGACTCAATGATGCGAGTGAGCAGCGCTTTAACCTGATCAATATCAGAATCGTATGCGACGCTAATCAACAGTTCGTTGCGACGTACCGGCTCGCGGGAGAAGTTAATAATATTCCCGGCGATAATTTTCCCGTTTGGCACCACCACAATACGGCCATCAACGGTGCGCAGGGTGGTGGAGAAGATCTGCACCTGCAGTACGGTTCCGGCAATGCCACCTAAATCAACATATTCACCGGAGCGGAACGGGCGGAAAGTCACCAGCAGCACGCCTGCCGCCAGGTTTGAGAGAGAACCCTGCAGGGCCAGACCGATAGCCAGACCGGCAGCACCGAGTACTGCGATGACGGAAGCCGTCTGCACTCCGACGCGCCCCAGCGCAGCAATAAGCGTAAAGGCAATAATGCCGTAGCGCACCAGCGCAGAGAGGAAATCGGCTACCGTGGCGTCAATCTGACGCGCACGCATCACGCGGTTGATCGCATTGGACACCACGCGTGCCACGATCATCCCGACGATAATAATCGCAATTGCTGCCACGATGTTTACCGCATAACTCAGCAGTAGCGCCTGGTTGCGCACCAGCCAGGTGCCTGCGTTATTAATGCCATCTACTACACCGAGATCATCCATTCATTCTTCCTTTTCTAATTCAGACAAAAAAATCCATCTCACTTGGGAGACAGGCAGGTTAGTAAAGGGTAAACAAAAAGCGTGGATTATGCCAAACAGATCACAAAATCCGCCAATGCAGCCCGTTGAAAAGGCATAAAAAAAGGCCCGCAAATGCGGACCTCTTTAGCGCTAAAAGCAGCTCAAATTACAGAACGTCAACCGCGTTCAGTTCTTTGAATGCCTGCTCCAGACGGGTGATCATAGAAGTCTGGGCAGAACGCAGCCATACGCGTGGATCGTAGTATTTCTTGTTCGGCTGGTCTTCGCCTTTCGGGTTGCCCAGCTGACCTTGCAGGTAAGCTTCGTTGGTTTTGTAGTACTGCAGGATGCCGTCCCAGGTTGCCCATTGGGTATCGGTATCGATGTTCATTTTAACTACACCGTAGCTTACGGAGTCTTTGATTTCCTGAGCAGAAGAACCGGAACCGCCGTGGAAGACGAAGTTCAGGCTGTTGTGCGGCAGGTTGTGTTTCTTAGAAACGTATTCCTGAGAATCGCGCAGGATAGTCGGAGTCAGAACCACGTTACCTGGCTTGTAAACGCCGTGTACGTTACCGAAAGATGCCGCGATGGTGAAACGTGGGCTGATTTTGCTCAGCTCGGTGTACGCGTAATCAACGTCTTCTGGCTGGGTGTACAGTGCAGAAGCGTCCATGTGGCTGTTGTCCACGCCGTCTTCTTCACCGCCGGTGCAACCCAGTTCGATTTCCAGGGTCATGTCCATTTTGGACATACGCGCCAGGTATTTGGAGCAGATTTCGATGTTTTCGTGCAGTGACTCTTCGGACAGGTCGATCATGTGGGAAGAGAACAGTGGCTTACCGGTCGCTGCGAAGTGTTTTTCGCCAGCGTCCAGCAGACCGTCGATCCACGGCAGCAGTTTCTTCGCGCAGTGGTCGGTATGCAGGATTACTGGAACACCGTAGTGCTCAGCCATCTGGTGTACGTGATGCGCACCAGAGATTGCGCCCAGGATTGCTGCGCCCTGAGGAACGTCAGTTTTCACGCCTTTACCGGCGATGAATGCTGCGCCACCGTTAGAGAACTGGACGATGACCGGCGCTTTAACTTTTGCAGCGGTTTCCAGTACGGCGTTAATGGAGTCGGTACCCACGCAGTTAACTGCTGGCAGAGCAAAGTTGTTCTCTTTAGCTACCTGGAACACTTTCTGAACGTCATCACCAGTGATCACGCCAGGTTTTACGAAATCAAAAATTTTAGACATGTTACGTAGTCCTGTATCTTCGGCCGTTAGAAAAGGTGCGAGCTCTAATAAGCACGCTGAAATTTGGGCAGGTTTCCCTGCCCATGAATGGCTTACTTCTTAGCGCGCTCTTCGAGCATAGCTACTGCTGGCAGAACTTTGCCTTCCACGAATTCGAGGAATGCGCCGCCACCAGTGGAGATGTAGGAGATTTTGTCGGAAATACCGAACAGGTCGATTGCCGCCAGAGTATCGCCGCCGCCTGCGATGGAGAACGCTTCGCTGTCTGCGATTGCGTTAGCCACGATTTCAGTGCCTTTGCGGAAGTTCGGGAATTCGAACACGCCAACCGGGCCATTCCACAGAATGGTTTTCGCATTTTTCAGGATATCAGCCAGTTTCTGTGCAGAAACGTCACCCAGATCCAGAATCTGCTCTTCATCTTTGATGTCGTTAACAGATTTCAGGGTAGCCGCTGCAGTTTCAGAGAACTCAGTTGCCACGCGAACGTCCGTTGGGACTGGGATATCACAAGTGGTCAGCAGACGTTTTGCTTCGTCAACCAGGTCCGCTTCGTACAGGGATTTACCCACGTTGTGGCCTTGAGCAGCAACGAAGGTGTTCGCGATACCACCGCCAACAATCAGCTGGTCAGCGATTTTAGACAGGGAATCCAGAACGGTCAGTTTGGTAGAAACTTTAGAGCCACCAACGATAGCAACCATTGGACGCGCTGGTTCTTTCAGTGCTTTACCCAGTGCTTCCAGTTCGTCTGCCAGCAATGGACCTGCGCAAGCGACGTCTGCGAATTTACCGATACCGTGGGTAGAAGCCTGTGCACGGTGAGCTGTACCGAATGCATCCATTACGAATACGTCGCACAGGGCAGCGTATTTTTTGGAGAGTGCTTCGTCGTCTTTCTTCTCGCCTTTGTTGAAGCGAACGTTTTCCAGAACAACCAGTTCACCTGCCGCCACTTCAACGCCATCCAGGTAGTCTTTAACCAGACGTACCGGGTTAGACAGTTTGTCTTTCAGGTAGTTAACAACCGGCAGCAGAGAGAATTCTTCGTTGTACTCGCCTTCGGTCGGACGACCCAGGTGAGAGGTTACCATCACTTTCGCACCCTGTTTCAGTGCCAGTTCGATAGTTGGCAGGGAGGCACGAATACGTGCGTCGCTGGTCACTTTGCCATCTTTAACAGGTACGTTCAGATCGGCACGGATGAAAACGCGTTTACCTGCCAGATCCAGATCGGTCATCTTAATTACAGACATGGTGAATCCTCTCGTTGATTCTTAAAGTTTTGCATGCGCACTTTGCGCCCTACCTGAAACCTTGTGCGGCCATGGCTAACGTGGTGTCGAGCATCCGGTTAGCAAAGCCCCATTCATTATCGCACCACACCAGCGTTTTGATGAGGTGGGCACCGCTGACCCGCGTCTGTGTACCATCGACAATGGCACTGTGCGGATCGTGGTTAAAATCTACTGAGACCAACGGTAATTCCGTATAGTCAACTATACCATGAAATGTACCCTGTGCCGCTTTTTGCAACAACAGGTTGACTTCATTAGCTTTTACCGGTTTCTTCACGGTAACACTGAGGTCAATCGCGGTGACATTTATGGTCGGCACGCGGACCGCAATGGCTTCAAATCGATCGTTAAACTGAGGGAAAATACGGGTGATCCCAGCCGCCAGTTTCGTATCCACCGGAATGATTGACTGACTCGCCGCGCGCGTGCGACGTAAGTCCGGGTGATACGCGTCGATAACCTGCTGATCGTGCATGGCGGAGTGAATCGTGGTGACTGTGCCCGATTCAATGCCATACGCATCGTCTAGCAGTTTGATGACCGGAATAATGCAGTTTGTGGTGCAGGAGGCGTTGGAGACGATACGGTGTTCAGCTTGCAGCTCAAGATGGTTCACACCGTAGACGACGGTTGCGTCGAGGTCGTGACCACCGGGATGGGAAAACAGCACTTTCTTCGCGCCTGCTGCCAGATGCGCCTCGCCGTGTTCGCGATTGCCGTACACGCCGGTGCAGTCCAGCACCACATCCACACCCAACTCACGCCACGGCAACGCTTCAATGCTGCGCTCATGCAGGACGCGAATCACATCATCGCCGACGAACAGTTGCTCTCTTTCCTGGCGAACGTCCCAGGCAAAGCGCCCATGGCTGGTATCGTATTTCAACAAATGCGCCATACCCGCCGCGTCTGCCAGTTCATTGACAGCCACTACGGTGATTTCCGCCCGACGTCCGGATTCATATAAAGCGCGAACCACGTTACGTCCGATGCGACCAAAGCCATTAATCGCTACGCGTACGGTCATAGGTCTCCTGCAAGGCTATCCCTAAATTGAAGTGGCTGAAAGAGTAATCCAGCTACGCTCAGAGGGGAATCCTTGCCTGTCACAAACTGCGACTGATTGGTCAATTGTCGAACATTTAATCGACTGAAACGCTTCAGCAAGAATAAGCGAAACGGGGAATAAAAGGAACGTTCGCCCGGAGCAATAAGCCAGCTATATGACATGCGTCACATTTTCAATGGAATAATTCACAGGGATGTTACATGAATCAGGAATAGCGGATACAAAAAAACCGGGTGGAGGGAAAAGCAAAACGGTAACCCATAGGTTACCGTTTTTGATGTTTGCGCCCTCTCCCGTGGGAGAGAGTTGGGGTGAGGGCATCAGGCCGCACACACCCCATAAGCGGCGATTACAGCAGTTCTTTCGCTTTCGCGACTACGTTCTCAACGGTGAAGCCAAACTCTTCGAACAGCAGTTCTGCAGGTGCAGACTCACCGAAGGTGGTCATACCGACGATAGCGCCGTTCAGGCCCACATATTTGAACCAGTAGTCAGCGATACCCGCTTCTACGGCAACGCGTGCAGACACGGCTTTCGGCAGTACGGATTCACGGTAAGCCGCATCCTGCTTGTCGAACGCGTCGGTAGACGGCATGGAGACCACGCGCGCTTTCACGCCTTCGGCAGACAGTTTATCCCATGCAGCAACCGCCAGTTCAACTTCAGAACCGGTCGCGATGATGATCAGCTGCGGCTGCGAACCTGCGCAATCTTTCAGCACGTAACCACCGCGAGCGATGTTCGCCAGCTGCTCTTCGGTACGATCCTGCTGTGCCAGGTTCTGACGGGAGAGGATCAGCGCGGTAGGACCGTCCTGACGCTCAACGCCATATTTCCACGCTACCGCGGACTCAACCTGGTCACATGGACGCCATGTGGACATGTTCGGGGTCACACGCAGAGACGCGACCTGCTCAACCGGCTGGTGAGTCGGACCATCTTCACCCAGACCGATAGAGTCGTGGGTGTAGACCATCACCTGACGCTGTTTCATCAGCGCAGCCATACGCACGGCGTTACGTGCATATTCCACAAACATCAGGAAGGTAGAGGTGTACGGCAGGAAACCACCGTGCAGGGAAATACCGTTGGCAATCGCGGTCATACCGAATTCACGCACACCGTAATGGATGTAGTTACCGGCGGTATCTTCATTGATCGCTTTAGAGCCAGACCAGATGGTCAGGTTAGACGGTGCCAGGTCAGCAGAGCCGCCGAGGAATTCTGGCAGCAGCGGACCAAACGCTTCGATCGCATTCTGAGACGCTTTACGGCTGGCGATTTTTGCAGGGTTAGCCTGCAGTTTGGCGATGATTTCGTTCGCTTTCGCCGCGAAATCTTCCGGCATGTCACCTTTCATACGACGGGTGAATTCAGCCGCTTCCTGAGGGAAGGCTTTCGCGTAAGCAGCGAATTTCTCGTTCCAGACGGACTCTTTCGCCTGGCCTGCTTCTTTGGCATCCCACTGAGCGTAGATCTCAGCCGGGATTTCAAACGGCGCGTATTTCCAGCCCAGCTGTTCGCGGGTCAGTGCAATTTCTGCGTCGCCCAGCGGTGCGCCGTGGGAATCGTGGGTACCGGCTTTGTTTGGAGAACCGAAACCGATGATGGTTTTGCACATCAGCAGAGACGGTTTGTCAGTCACAGCGCGCGCTTCTTCTACTGCGCGTTTAATCGCAGCAGCATCGTGGCCATCAACGCCACGTACAACGTGCCAGCCGTAGGCTTCGAAACGTTTAGCAGTGTCGTCAGTGAACCAGCCTTCAACGTGACCATCGATGGAGATACCGTTGTCATCGTAGAACGCAACCAGTTTGCCCAGTTTCAGGGTACCAGCCAGCGAGCACACTTCGTGAGAAATGCCTTCCATCATACAGCCGTCGCCCATGAAGGCGTAGGTGAAGTGGTCAACGATGTCGTGGCCTGGACGGTTGAACTGTGCCGCCAGCGTTTTCTCTGCAATCGCCATACCGACCGCGTTCGCAATACCCTGACCCAGCGGACCGGTAGTGGTCTCAACGCCAGCGGTGTAACCCACTTCCGGGTGACCTGGAGTTTTGGAATGCAGCTGGCGGAAGTTTTTCAGCTCTTCGATTGGCAGCGCATAACCTGTGAGGTGCAACAGGCTATAGATCAGCATAGAGCCGTGGCCGTTAGACAGTACGAAACGGTCACGGTCAGCCCAGGACGGGTTCTGAGGGTTATGGTTCAGGAAATCACGCCACAGGACTTCGGCAATGTCAGCCATACCCATAGGGGCACCCGGGTGACCGGATTTGGCTTTCTGTACTGCGTCCATGCTCAGCGCACGAATAGCATTAGCAAGCTCTTTACGTGAGGACATTTTAACTCCAGATCGGACTGTTAAAGGCCGTGCCCTTGACGACAGCGCGTTTTGGGCTATGCCAGAAAAAAGTGCCAACAATGTAACCCAAGCGACAAAGCATGTACATGGAGCATTCTTTTGCCGTTTAAGAAATCTCTGGATCATGCTCGCATGTTGCGCAATCTACTCGCCCGGGCCTCCAGATATTCCTTATACTTAGCTCGACTGCGGCTTCGCTGCCGGAGCATTTTTCAGACTTTTTTCAGTTAACGAGTACGGAAGCAACATCATGAAAATGCGTGCAATAGTGCTGGCCTTGGGTACGACGCTGCTGCTGAGCGGCTGTCAGAATATGGATTCAAACGGTCTGATGAGCTCTGGAGCAGAGGCTTTCCAGGCCTATTCCCTGAGCGATGCGCAGGTCAAAGCCTTGAGCGATCAGGCGTGCAAAGACATGGACGCTAAAGCGACCATCGCCCCCGCCAGTAGCACTTACGCACAGCGTCTGAACAAGATTGCCGCTGCGCTCGGCGATAACATCAACGGTCAGCCAGTGAACTACAAAGTCTACATGGCGAAAGATGTGAACGCGTTTGCGATGGCTAACGGCTGCATCCGCGTCTACAGCGGCCTGATGGATATGATGACGGATAACGAAGTCGAAGCGGTGATCGGCCACGAAATGGGCCACGTCGCGCTCGGTCACGTGAAGAAAGGAATGCAGGTGGCGCTCGGCACCAACGCCGTGCGTGCGGCGGCGGCCTCTGCGGGCGGTATCGTCGGCAGCCTGTCGCAATCCCAGTTGGGCGATGTGGGCGAAAAACTGGTGAACTCCCAGTTCTCCCAGCGTCAGGAATCCGAAGCGGATGACTACTCCTACGATCTGTTGCGCAAACGCGGCATCAATCCTTCAGGCTTAGCGACCAGCTTTGAGAAACTGGCAAAACTGGAAGAAGGCCGTCAAAGCTCGATGTTTGACGATCACCCGGCTTCCGCTGAACGCGCGCAGCACATCCGCGATCGCATGGCGGCAGACGGGATTAAATAAAAAAGCCGGGTGGCGGCTAACGCCTTACCCGGCCTACAAGATTAGCATGCCCGGCAAGTGCTACGCCGCCGGGCAATTTCTTGATTACTCGCCTTTTTTGGCTGCCTGGATGTACAGCATTTCCAGCGCCAGCGTTGCCGCTGCCAGAGCGGTGATCTCAGACTGATCGTAAGCAGGCGCCACTTCCACGACGTCCATCCCCACGATGTTCAGATCTTTCAGACCGCGAACCAGTTTGATTGCACGGTCAGACGTCAGACCGCCAATCACCGGCGTACCGGTACCTGGTGCAAACGCAGGGTCCAGACAGTCGATGTCAAAGGTCAGATACACCGGCATATCGCCCACGATCTGCTTAACCTGGGCGATAATATCGTCCACGCCGCGATCGTTGACCTGGCAGGCGTCCAGCACCGTGAAGCCGTTGTCTTTATCGAATTCAGTACGGATACCGATCTGCACAGAATGATTCGGATCGATCAGCCCTTCGTTCGGCGCGGTATAGAACATAGTGCCGTGGTCAAACTCGCAGCCGTTCGCGTAGGTGTCGGTGTGGGCATCGAAATGGACCAGCGCCATTTTACCGAAATGTTTCGCGTGGGCGCGCAGCAGCGGCAGCGTCACGAAGTGGTCACCGCCGAAAGAGAGCATGCGCTTACCGGCAGCCAGCAGTTTCTCAGCATGGGCCTGCAGTTTTTCGCTCATCTCACGCGCGTCGCCGAAGGCATACACCAGGTCGCCGCAGTCGACGACGTTCAGGCGCTCGCGCATATCGAAGTTCCACGGGAAGCGGTTGTGTTCCCAGGCTAGGTTAGTGGAAACCTGACGGATCGCCGCCGGGCCGTGACGGCCACCGGCACGACCCGAAGTCGCCATATCAAACGGAACGCCAGTAATCACCCAGTCAGCGTCGCTGTCGTACGGCTGGAAGTTCATCGGAAGACGTAAAAAACCAAACGCGTTAGATACCAGAGAGTTGTCGTACTGATGACCTAAAGTGCTCATGTCCTGACCTCGTGTAGAGTCGATACAAGAAAATAGATGAAAAAAAATCCCCTCCGCGTCGTTAAACCCGACGAGGAAGGGATTGATTCGGAAACTGCATATTGGAGCGAATTATCGCCGTTAATTCGTACAGGTTCAAGGGAGTTTCACGCTCTGTTGCCCTCACCCCATCCCTCTCCCATGTACGGTCCGGGGACATGGTAGACAGGTGTTCGGGGACATGGTGAACACTATTTAACATCCTTTACCCATGGTGATCGACTTTTTCTTCAGGTCGATCACCCCCACTTTCGTGCTGTACCACCACACCTCATAACAGCCATCTTCAGCCCCTTCCTTCAGTCCCACATATTCGCCCCTGAACGCTTTTCCTGCCTTCAGCGTTACCCCTCTCAGGCTCAGTTTTCCGCTGATATCCACTTTCCTGACCATCACGCCCTCGTCGTATTCCGGGGGTTCAGCGTGACTGTTGTACTGCCGCGCTGATGGCTGATACCGCGAAGCGGGCACTGCCATATCCAGCGAGGTGTGCGGCCGTTCAAGGTTATAGACGTTGCGCCAGTGGTCAAAGGCACGCTGCAG